>MPOY01000035.1 GCA_001896715.1 Methanoculleus sp. EBM-46 | reverse complement strand
TTGACTCGATCATGACCCTGATCATCGGCTCCGTGCCCGATGCCCGCACAAGCGCCCAGGCGTCGTCCCTGACGATCTTGATGCCGTCGATCTTCTCGATGGTCTCCCCCGCGAACGCTTCCTCGATGGCACGGACCAGTGCGGCCGGATCGTGGGTGTGGTGCTTCTCCTTGACCAGGTGGTAGAGGGGGAGGTCACCCTGGATATCCGAGAGCCTCCTGCCGTTATGGCTTGCAAGGACCGCCACCATCATGGCGGCGGTCATGCCCCCGTCCCGGCAGAACTGGTGGTCGGAGTATATCAGCCCGCCGTTTCCTTCTCCCCCGAACGAGACCTTTTTTCCCCCGCCGATGAGCTCGATCATCCTCCTTGCGACGTAGATGCTTCCCACGGGGGTGTAGTCGACGGTGCACCCGTGTTTCTCCGCGATATCCCGGATCAGCCGGGATGTGGCGACAGGGGTGACGACGAGCCCGCCGCCGTTCCTGGCGCAGACGTAATCTTCGATCAGCCCGAACTCGTAGTTCTCTTCTATATAGCATCCTTTGTTATCAACGAAGACCGCCCGGTCGGCGTCGCCGTCGTGCGCCACTCCAAAGTCGGCGCCCGTCGCGACGACCATCTCTGAGAGGGGCCGCAGGCCTTCGGGGGTCGGCTCGGGCATCCGGCCCGGGAAGGTGCCGTCGAGACGGGCGTTGATGGTGTGGACCCGGCAGCCCATCCTCGAGAGGATGATCGGGGTGGTGAGCGCCGCGGGCCCGGAGCCGGGATCGACGACGACGGTCATCCCCTCCCCGATGCCCGCCGGGAAGTGCCGTACGACGGCCTCGATGTACTCCTCGAGCCGGTCGGGAGCGGCGGTCTCCGCGCCGACGCCTTCCCAGGAGGCCGCCTCGAACTCGCCGGCAAAGAACCGGTCCTCGAGCCGGATGATCTCTTCGTCGGACATCTCGGTGCCGTCGGCCTCGATGACCTTCACGCCGTTGTACTCGGGCGGGTTGTGGGATGCGGTGATCATAGCGCCGCCGCTAAACCGGCCGGTCTTGATGATGTACTGCAGGGCCGGCGTGGGGAGGATGCCCATGTCCACCACGTCGCACCCGGTCATGAGGAGCCCGGCCTTGAGGGCGTGAGCCAGGGCCTCGCCGGACGTCCGTGTATCTCTCCCGACGGCTATCGTGCCCTTTCTCATCGATCCGAGCGCTGCGCCTATCTTGAGGACGAGGGCCGGCGTCATGGTCTCTCCGACGACGCCCCGCACGCCGTTCGTCCCGAACATCTGTTTCTTCTTCTGCATTCCGTCACTTCTCCACGTCGTGTAATTCCCGTTTCAGCCGATCGATCGCCCTGATAGCGGCGGCGAACGCCTCCTCGCGGTGTTCTGCCAGGAGAGCGATATAGGTTATATCTTCTCCCGCATAGAGTCGCCCTTTCCGGTGGTAAAACCGTGCGCCGATGATCCCCGGGACCGCTTCCATCTCCCTCCTGAGGCTCTCGACCAGGGCGTCGACGGTGTCGTCGAAGTCCATGTGATCGGTGCGTTCGGTGCCGGTCCACTCCCTGACGATCCCGTTGAACGTGAGGATGGCCCCGGCTCGCGAGACACCGCACTCGCGTTTCAGTTCCCTGACCAGCCCTTCGATGGTGTAGTGGTCTTCGAACTTCGGAAGCGCGGCGATCACCTCGTCGACGGTGGGGTCGCGGAGCACGACGTTCTCACTTGCAAGGTCGCCTATCACGACTCGCGGGAAGAGCCGGGACTTGAACCCTTCGAGTATGGCATACTCGACCCCGGCGTTGCAGAGGAGGTCCAGCGTGGAGTCAAGGTCGTTCTCGCGCCTGACGACGACCGACTTCGTCTCGTCGACACCGCCGGATAGAGCAGCATGCGATTCATGGAACAGGGTGGTGTCCTTCTCGGGCTCAAGCTGAAAGCCGTGGTGTCCCAGGTGCTTGATGGCCCCGACGGTCCCGCGTGCGGAGAGCGCCGGGATGAGGTTCCTGATGAACGTGGTCTTCCCGGAGTTCGACCGGCCGACAATCTGGATGATCTTCATGGTTCTTCTTCATCTCCTGTTGGGTTTTCTTTCTCATCTTCCTGGCCGGGGCGGGACTTCAGGATGACCGATGCCGCTTCGGCCACGCCCCGCATCACACCGGTGATCCGGTCCTCGACGTCGATCTCGTCGTCGATGTTCAGGCTTGTCCCCTCCACCTCGAGCAGGAACCGGGCGACCTCGCTTGCCTCAAAGAGGATCTCGTCGAGTTCCTCTGCGGTGAAGAACCCGCACATGGCTCCGTAGAAGAACGTGGCCCCCGCTTTCTTCACCTTCTTCTTGAACGAGCTCCGCGCCTGGTTGACCGCCTGCGGCGTGTAGGAGTCGACCATGAACGGGCAGAGGTCGGGGAGGTTCTCGCCGATGAACGTCATCTCCGAGCCGCTGGTGGTCTTGAAGTCTGCGCAGAGCCGTGCGATCGCCCATTCCCGGGCGGTGATGTGGGTGTGTTTGCGCAGGAACTGGTTGACCCGCTGGTAGGTGGCGCCGTCCACTTTCTTGAACTTTCTGTATTTGTTTGGGTCTTTGCGGTTGTCAGGCTCTTCCATTTCTTATCCTCTTGTCGGTTTTGCTATTTCAATAGGGCTGGTCGAACGCCGGCGCACCCCGGCCACCCGCCGCGTCAAGAGAGCGGGGTCGCCACGGCGATCCGGCGGGCGCTATGCCCGATGGGCCCTGCCCCTTCAATGTATAGCATCATGCGGTTTATACCTGCCTCTTTGATCCCGGGGTGCGGATGGATCTTCGGCCTCTCCGGAGGAGCTCTCTCCCGATCGAGGCCTGTTCTGCGGTCTATCCTTCCCCCTGGAGATTGCCGGGATTACCGGCGAGGCCGCCCTGCGCAGGGGCTCGTGACCCCCAGGGTTCCTTCCTCCCCACGTCGGGAATCCGCTCCGTTTTGCTCCGGGGAGTTCCGGTCGCAGGTGCGCCTTCGTTCGGAGAAAAGGTTTGCGGGGCCAAAGAACCGTCTCCCGGCGGGACCGGCGTCATGGGCGTACCGGGCTATCCGATCTTTCCGGGTATGCGAGGGAGAGATTGCCGGCGACCTATGGTAACCGCGAGCCTCGTTCCGTGGCAGGAGGCCGGAGCGTATGCGGGAAGGATATGTGAGATCCGTGGATTTCAGGTGGCATGAAGCGGTATCTGTTCCGGTTTTCGGAACCTTCGTATCGTGGTTATAAGCCCGGATCGTGAGCCCCGGCATGGGTAAGGTCGTCTCCCTGGACGTTCGGGCGTTTAAAAGCATCTATGCGGATCGTTTATATGTGGGCGGGTTCTGCCGGCTCCGTGGCACCGGTGGCGTTCCCGCATCGTTCACTTTCACCCCGCACGGTATGGGGTTCATATACCCTGGAGACGATGTATGCATCAGGGTCTGCCTCCCGGCCCACCCGGGGAGCAGCCCCATACCTCCTAACTCCGATACCTCCTGTATCACCCGAAATATCTTTTTTAGCCCGGAGCGCCATGAACCGCTCTTACCGTTTGCCGGACGGCGGAGCGCCTTTCATCCAGGAACGGGGTTTCCCGGTGCCGGCAGGACCGGCACCGGGTTGTCCCGACGACCACTGCTGAGGCGCCG
>MPOY01000048.1 GCA_001896715.1 Methanoculleus sp. EBM-46 | reverse complement strand
TATTTTGACGGCGATCGCGCCTCTTTCGACACCCTTGATCCTTCCGATAACGAAAAGCGACGCGACAAGGACACCGCCTGTGTTTCCGGCCGATACCATCGCGTCGGCTCCGCCTTCCTTGACCTGCAGGGCCGTTATATAAAGAGAAGTCTCTTTCTTTCTCAACAAAAGAGAGGGCTTTTCAGACATTGGAAAGACCTCTCTCGCATCGACTATTTTTATTCTTGAAGCCTCTGGATATCCTTTCAAACCGGGGGAAAGTTCCTCTTGCCTGCCGACCAGAAGTATTTCCAGATCGGGAAACTCTTTCAGAGCCAGAAGAGCACCTTCAAGATTCACTTTCGGTGCCCTGTCTCCTCCAGCAGAATCGAGCGCGATTCTCACGCCGGGCATGGATTACTCACCAATCTCAAGAATCTGTCTTCCCCCGTAATGACCACAGTGCAGACAAACCCTGTGAGGTTGCTTGGGTTCTCCGCAGTTAGGACACGTAGAAACAGAGACGGTGATCGCCCTGTACGTCTTCGCTCTCTTGAGATGAGTTCTGCTTCTACTTCGTTTTTGCTTTGGAACGGCCACTTTAATCCCTCCTGTATTTAACTCTTCAATTTGGTTTTCAATTCGGAGATCGCTTTGTGCCAGCTATCATCAACAATCGCCCGATCCTGGCACTTGTGATCGGGATTCTCGTTCAGATTGGTTCCACATACCTGGCACAAACCGGCACAGTCCTTGCTGCATAGAGTCTTCAGCGGAACCTCAACAATTATAGCCTCAATAACTCGATCTGACAAGTCCAGAAGCTCTCCCTCTAATCTTATAACGTTCTCCAGCTCGTCTTTGCCGGCATCATCGACGCTCTTCAGCATTATCTCGTGAACGTAAGTCGCTTCGATCGTTCCCTTTATCTGTATAACCACCGGCTTCAGGCAGCGGGCACAACTTTCTTCGACCGCGGTACTGACGCTACCGGTAACTATGACCGAATCTTTGTCTTTGTAGAGATCTATATGGACGTTGACCGGTTCCAGCAGAGTCACTTCATCAATGAAGTCTGTCCCGAACGAAGCATCTATCGCCTTTTTGAACTCGAACGTATTTAGGTCTATCACCAGATCTCTTCTATAGTTCACAATAATCACCTCTTTGCTGCCAGCAAATACTACATCAAGGTTGTTTCGATTCATTCGCTTTTTATTGAACAAAAGAAGAAAATTCTTTCATTCTCTCCAGCAGTCTTCTCGATATGGTATCGATGTCGTCGGCGCTTCTGGCCATCGGGTTTTCCAGCTTAACTATTTCAGTTTTGCCGAAGCCATCGCGAACCAG
This sequence comes from Methanoculleus sp. EBM-46, assembly GCA_001896715.1. Taxonomy (GTDB): domain Archaea; phylum Halobacteriota; class Methanomicrobia; order Methanomicrobiales; family Methanoculleaceae; genus Methanoculleus. The sequence continues at coordinate 142 of MPOY01000048.1, read as the reverse complement.
CATTATCTCAGTCGACAGTCTCGCCGCCTCTCTCGGGTCGTGTGTAACCATTACTATACTGAGTTTCCTCTCATGCCAAATCTCTTTGATCTCTTCAAGCAAATGATCCTTCATTACGACATCCAGTGAGTTGAAGGGTTCG
>MPOY01000605.1 GCA_001896715.1 Methanoculleus sp. EBM-46 | reverse complement strand
GCATGAGGTTCGCGACGTGCTGCTTCTCTTCGAGAAGGGTTTGAAAAAAGAAGATATAACCAGTTATTTCGCGGGAACCGTTGAGACCCACGAAGGTCGGTGGGAATGGGACGAGTTTGCCCGGGATACGGATCTTCATCTGATCCGTGGTCGCCAGTTTTGCCTCAACCGGATGAGACGCTACTCTACCGGGTTCAAATAATATCTATATTCGACAAAAGGAGAATAATCATGGGCTCGTCGTGATTCGAACACGAGATCTTCGCCGTGTGAAGGCGACGTCATAACCAGCTAGACCACGAGCCCCATGCATCGACCGGGAATTGAACCCGGGCTATTGGCTTGGAAGGCCAAAGTCATACCACTAGACCATCGATGCGTACTGGTACGTCTATACATTTCTAGCGCTATGAGTTATTAAGATATCTCCGGATGCAGGGGCTCCGCCCGGCGTCCCCTGGCCCCGGCAGACTCCAGTCGGCGGTCAACCCGCGGACCTCCGGCACGCCGGGGCGCCGGTTCACCCGGCCACCAGGGTCGCAGGAGGTGTGAGCGAGGGTAACCCGCTTGCCGCGGTGCCGGCGGACCGGTTGCCCGTCACCTCCGATACCGTCAGGACGAATGCCCCCCGGCCCTCAAGAGGCGAGACGACGATGACCGCCTCGCCGGCCCGGTTGACGACCTTCTCCATCCAGAACCCCCGGTCGTTCGAGTACGAGACGAGATCCGGGTCGCGTGCTTCCACCTCGTAGTAGGCGGCAGACCAGGGCGGAAGTTCCTTCCTGGGAAACGAGTACGATAACTCGTTCTGCGCGGGAAGATCGACCCACCCGGCTCTCTGTGGATGCCGGGTGATGTTGATGCTCGCATATCCAAATGGCGGATCGGCCCCGTCCATATCGAGGTAATTGGCGATCGTCCAGCGTTTGAAGACGTCCTCGAACGACTCCTCAAACCCGTGCTGTGCAAGCGTCGTGGTGACCCCCTGCATCCCGGGAAGCTCGTTTGCCACAAGATCCTTCAGGAACGACCCGTGATCGGGATGCCCCGATCGATCCCCGTAGTTCTCCGCCAGGTAGAGGATCCAGAGGAAGCTTGCCCCGTAGTGCGCCCGGGTCATCTCGTCGTCCGAGCTGTCCCACTGATTATCGGTCACCACGAGAGGGGTTTCGGGAAGGCGGTTGTAAGCCCGGACCTTTGCCTGGTTCTGGTTGTCAAAGCAGAGCAATTCAGCATACCCGCTGCACCCTTCGTCGATCCACTTTCTCTCGTGTGCGTCGAGGGAGTGATGGATGAGGTGCTGGTATTCGTGGGCGAGTGTCGATCTCATCTCGGCCCCCCGCCTATCGATATCCAGGAAGACGAGGTCTATGTTGTTTTTGGTGCTGCCGTCGAAATATCCCGCTATAGAGGCACTCGTGCTGTTGTAACGGCTGTCGTCACGGATATCGAGCAGCACGATGTACACCCTGGGATCCCTGTCGATACCTATCCCGCTGCCGAACGTCGTTGTAACCACGGGGTGTATGACATGATCGAAGGCATCCATGAGGTCCGCAACCCCCATCCGTGCGAAGGGCAGACCTTCCTCGACGAACACGTAACAATGCTCCCCGATCGCCGCACACGTTGCGTTGATGATGTAATCCTCACCAGTTACACTATCCCTGCAGATGAACGCCTTCCGGTCGCCGGGGGTGTGGTTATACGCCACCCACACGCCCTCGCTGCTCGCGTTCACCGTATACGGGAACGGGTCTTCCCGGTCCTCGTGGATCGCGCAGGCGAGGGGCGCTCCGTCAACCCATACGTTATCGCCTAAATCAAGCGCCTGAACGCTTCCGGATGCGGCTCCGGCCGGGCAGAGTGCCAGGATACAGACTATAACTACCGCATACCTCCAGCCGCTCACCCCGCACCCCCGCTCTCGGCCATCCGGCCCGTCATGCCGCGAAGAAAGATACAGCACGGGATAGCCCCCGCGGGTTTCTCGGCCGGGCCTCTCTCCTGCGTACCGTTGCAGGATCCGGGATCGCCTCCCCCCGCCCGGCCCGGGACGCTACCCCCATCGCACAACCGCACGACGGGGATAGTCGATACAGGATTGCCGAACGCTCCCGAAAAACCCCGGGAAGGTGCCCGACTCCGGCGCCCCTCCAGGCTAAAAAACCTGCTACATCCTGCCGGCAAAGCCTCCCGCTCACGAAGCGCATCCCGGTTTCCACTAATTACGGAGAGGTGGAAACGGCAGTCGGGTGCCGTTCCCGGGCGGACATCCTCCACGGCGGCCGGCGATGCCGTGGTCACCACTACCCCACCGTAGGCATGGTCAGCATCGGTGTCACCAGCGGGGGTGTGGTCAGCGCTGGTATGGCCGGCACGGGAGTCACCGTTGCGGGTGTCGTCGGTGGCAGCACCACCCCCGCGGGCACGGTCGGCCCCGGACCCTCTGCCGGCGGGCTGAGAACCCTATCGATGACGTGGACGACGCCGTTGCTGGCATTGATATCCGGAGCGACGATCGTGGCGTTATCGATGCTGAGCACGCTGCCGTTTGCAGAGATAGTCAGGTTTCCCCCGGCAAGGGTCTTGACCGTCGTCGTGTTCCCACCTCGCGTCACATTCAGGAGATCGGCAGTTGTATAACTGCCGTTGACTACGTGGGCGGAAAGCACCCGCATCCGCTCGCCATCATCGGTGAGGAGACTGGCGAAGGCCTCGCGCGGCATGTTGCCAAAAGCATCGTTGCTCGGCGCAAAGACCGTATACGGCCCGCCGCTCTGCAGCGTGGTCACCAGATCCGTTGCGTTGAGCAGAACCGCAAAGAACGACAGGTTATCGTTTTCGGCGATCACATCGATGAGATTCATCCCCTCAACCGGTTCGGGAGTAACAGG
>MPOY01000394.1 GCA_001896715.1 Methanoculleus sp. EBM-46 | reverse complement strand
GTGATTCATGGCAAGTAAAGTAATGACTAACAGCGCTGTGGCAAACAGCGTTATGGCAGAGGCAGTAAGCGACGCAGAGATCGTTGCGCAGTTCAGGCAACGCGGGTGCTGGGGACTGTACACGAGCGTGGACCTGAAAGGATGCGACCCGGCATCGATCAGGGATGCGGAGAAGATTCACCGGTTCATCATCGAACTATGTGACCTCATCGATATGAAGAGGTTCGGCGAACCGCAGATCATCCACTTCGGCCCGAACGAGAGGGTCGCAGGGTTCTCCATGACCCAGCTCATCGAGACATCGCTGGTCTCGGGGCACTTCGCAAACGAGACCAACGCCGCCTACCTTGACATCTTCAGCTGCAAGGAATACGAACCCTCGAAGGCGGCGGAGTTCTGCAAGACCTTTTTTGGAGCAGAGACAGCGACCTACCAGGTACTGTTCAGGGACTGAATACGAATAAGCACCCGGCATATCCTGACGATACGCTATAACGGCAGAGAGCTACTGCCATCTCCCGCCGGCGTAAGCCAGAGGTCGCGGCGAGGTGGCCACTGCCCTCGATTTTTTCAAAACTTCGCTCTGGAGCAGCGTTTCCGGTAGAGGTCCTGCCATCCGCCTTTCTCTCGGGCGGAGCAGTCAGGGCGATCGAAAAAAGAGAGTTTCAGGGAGACACGTAGGGGTTCCGGAGGCCCTTCGGGGTTCCATCCGCCTTGAGACCTGCGGTCTTACGTGCATCCACGTTCTTCTGGTTCTTCGTGATCTTCTCGGTGGCGAGCTTCTTCACGATATCGAGGCCGGGTTTGACCTGGTCCATCGGTTTCGTCTCAAAGTAGCCTGCCTTCATGGCACCGTCCCAGACGGCATTGCCCTTCGTGCTCCGCACAAAGACCGTGCTCCAGCCGTCAGGACTGCCCACGGACCCGCTGGATATGTCGGCGAGGTTTGCGACGTAGTCCAGGCAGACGTTGCAGCCCGGCTGCACGTACTTGTGGATCAACTTCAGAGGCATCTGGGAGACTGCACCGCGTTCGGTGTAGACCGTGAACTTGCCCTTGCCGATATCCATCTTCCTGACGGACTCCATCTTCTGGTTGCAGTGGTCCTCGACGATCGCCTCGAGCGCCTGGTAGGAAAGGTTCTCCATGCAGAAGATACCGAGCGCGAGGGCGATCTTGTCGTCGACGTCGCGCATGCCGATCGGATAGAGTTGAGCCTTCCGGGTCGCCTGGATCTGGCACGGGGTGCCGACGATACCGACGCGGTCAAGACCGTAGCTCCGGGTCGCCTCCTTGATCAGGGACATGTTCGGGCTGATGGTGTAGCGCGTTCCGGCAGCGGCCAGGAGTTCGGCCTTCGTCGACACAACCATGGGCTCAGGCTTCCAGGGCTCGTTGCCCGGGCCTGCGACGATGGCACCGTCGATGATGCCTTCCTCGAGCGCATAGGCAAAGAGCGTCGTGATGATACCGCCGTCCTGGGCCTTCTTCAGGATATCCTTATCCGTCGAGCGTGCCGCGATCACGGATTTGTAGTTACCGAGTACGTCCATTGTTCTCACCTCACTGCATGGCTCCCTTGATGGCATCCATGATGCCCTCGTAGTTGTTCATGACGTCGAAGTTGAACCAGCTCCTGGGGCACTGCGCGTAGCAGGCACCGCACTTGATGCAGAGGTCGCGGTTCACGTTCGGTCTGCCGTACTCCATCGTAATGGCGCGAACCGGGCAGGTTCCGGCACAGGTTCCGCACCCCATGCAGAGCCCCTGGTTGATGACATCGTACATCAGGTCGCAGCCGCAGGCCTCGTTGCCGCGCTGTGCAAGCTGCATCAGCGGGGTCAGGTAGGCGGTCGCGAGTTTCTTCTGCTCGTCGTTGCCCTTCAGCAGCAGGTAGGCCATGACGGCGACGTTCCTGACTGCCTGGGGGCACGGGGGACAGGACGGCAGGTAGAGATCGACATCGACGACCTCGCTGATGGGCACAAACGCTTCCTGTCCGGGCTGGTTCCACTGGCCACCCCGGCAGAACCGGGTGATGTTGCCGTAGGCCGCGCAACCGCCGTAGGCGACGAGCACCTTCGACTTCGCCCTTGCTTGCTTCAGTTCTTCTACCGAGATCTTATCGTTCAGGCAGCACGACCCCTCGACCAGGCACACGTCCATCTCGGGGACGTGGCGTACATCGACCAGGGTCAGTGCGTAGACCAGATCCGCGTAATTGTCGAGCAGCTTGAAGAGACCCTCGTAGTTATCCGCAAGCGTCACGAGGCATCCCGTACATCCGCTCAGGTGTAATTCACCTATCGTAATCTTCTCTGCCACAGGCTTCTCCTCCTTTTGTACAACTTCCACCTTTTCTCTTTCAATCACATCAGAGGGCTTCACCGCGGGTTTCGCCTGCGGCCGGCTCGCCTCAGGCTTGCTCTCCGGCTTCACCTCAGGCCTGACCGCCGGTTTCACCTCAGGTTTGCTCTCCGGTTTTATCTCCGGCTTCTCCGCTGGTTTCTCCTGGCGACGCCCAAAGATGCGTTCCTTGATGGTTGATAGCAGCCCCATATTCTACCCCAATCTCCTCCAGTACGATCCGCACTGTCCTGGGAATGGCCCCTTCAACCTCATCAGTGAGCCCCAGTTCAAACTCATGGCTCGCGACACGCTTCGGCTGGCACCCGATGATCGTGATATCGATGACATCCTTTAATCGCTGCAGCGGTTCGGAAAGATCCCACGAATGGGCATCCCGGTACGCGCCCGGAGGGAGATCTTCAGGCCGGAGTTTCGTCACATCACCGGGGTCTGCGCCGAAGTCGGCGATATCGATGATGATCAGTTTCTTCACCGGCACCTCCGCATCCTCCATCAGCGTGAAGAGGAAGTGAGGGGCGCCAAGGCCGGCATCGATGACCTTGACGTTGTCGGGCAGCTGCAACTTCTGAAGTTCCTCAACAACTGCAGGGCCGAACCCGTCGTCTCCGAAGAGGGGGTTGCCGCACCCTGCGATCACGATCTCACGGAATAGCATGCGTGTACGCTCACTGAATGAGTTTCTGGGCCACTAACCTCTTGTCTTCATCGATCACCAGCATGTGCGTCGCACACGAGACGCAGGGGTCGTACGCACGCATGATGACTTCCGCGAGCCGCCAGGGTGCGCCGGTCAGCGCACGGCTGCAGGTCGGGAAGTTCCAGGTGGTCGGAACGAGCATCGAGAAGTACTGGACTCGGCCGTCCTTGACCCGTGCCAGGTGGACGTCGGTTCCACGGGGCGCTTCGTTTGCTGCCCATCCGAGGGATCCGTCACCCTGCGGGATGTTGTCCGCGAGCACCGATCCGGAGGTGTCGAGTGCGTCAAGCGCATCGATGATGCCGTAGGCGGTCTCGGGGAACTCCATCTGGCGTGCGATCTGCAGGCCCATGGCGCCTCTCCCGTCGTAGTTCCTGAACTGGACCAGGCGTGCACGCGGTCCGACCTCGACCGGCTGGCCGTCGTAGAGCGGGACGCCGGTGCAGGCCTCCATCTGGGGCCAGGCTTTGGTGCCTACAGGGCTCGTGCCGCCGATCGGGTAGTTCGGGTCGGCCTCGCTGACCTCTACCTCACCCATGTACCAGTCCCAGGGGCGGACTTCGGTGAACCGCTCGGGGAACCAGGTGGGATTCTCATCAAGGCTCGAGCTGCCGTAGACCGGCGCCGTCGCCATGTAGCCCTGGTTGTGGTAGCCGAGATCGTCGGGGATCGGGACCTGAACGCCGCCGACCTCGGACCAGTCGCGGTTCTGGAAGTTCTTGAAGACCGCGACCATGAACTCCATGTGTTCCTGGGCAAGGACCCGTCCTTCCTTCGCGAGGTCATAGATCTTGGCCTTTGCACGCGGGGTGATGTTCTTGTACATACCGCCGACACGGGGGTTGCTCGGGTGGATGGCCTCTCCGCCGACGATCTCACCGATGGTCTGACCGATCTCACGGAGCCGCTGGATCCGCAGAGCGACGCTCCTGACCGGTTCCTCCTTCGTGAACGGGTTGATCTTCACGTCGGTCCCGGGGATGTACATATCCGGGAGGGAGAGTATGTTGTGGATGGCGTGGCTGTGCATCCTGTTGGCACACTGCAGGATGTAACGCAGAAGTTTTGCATCCTCGGGAATCTCGCACCCGATGGATGCTTCCATCGCCTCAACGCCCGCCAGGGTGTGCGCGATAGGACATATACCACAGACGCGCGATGCTATCTTTGGGACCTGCTCCATCGTCTTGCCGATGGCGAGCTTCTCGACACCCCTCACCGGGGTGATGCTGAGCCAGTCTCCGCGCTCGACGATGCCGTCGTCGTTAACCTTCAGAACGAGCTTCGAGTGGCCTTCGTGTCTCGTTGTTGGGGAAATCTCTACAACTTTCGACAAATATATCGCCTCATTCCGATATTATGGTGTTCTGAACACGATACCTGTGTTACCACACAACTGTGTACTGGAAACGTACATGGGTACGTTAGAAGGGAATATGAAGAAAAAAGAGTTTATAACTTTCGCTCCAGTACATCCCTATAGATTACGGATTTAGCATTTCGTAGCAATAATTACAAAAATAGGTTGACAAATTATAAAAATGTAAGAATAATATAGGTTTTATAATGCCCCCTCATCCATCTCCCCGACGAGTTCGGCTATTGTCGCCTTCCGCTCCGCGTATGCGTTGTGCTGGTGGATGCTCTCCTCGTTCGTCTGTTTTATGGTGACCACGGAATCGCCGGGGAGATCACGGAACTGCGTGATCACCTTGCGGGCCATCTCGCGGACACAATCTTCAACGAACCGGGGGTTCTTGTGAGCTTCCATCACCACGTAACTCTCGTCGCCGCGCTTGAGGAGCTCGTAGATGCGCGCGCTCATGGAATCCTTCAAGATCTTGATGATCTTCTCGAGGCTGACGTGCTGGTCGTCGTCGGTCTCGATGCAGAGGAAACCCCGCCCGCGCTGGTTGTGCGTGGCCATCGGCACCTCCTCGAAGAACGCATTGATCGTATCATCCGCCACACCGAGGTTCTCGAGGACATGCAGGGCATGGTCCTTCATGATGTTCTGGGCGCAGGGGCAGGCGGTCATCCCGGTAACTTCGGCACCGATGCTCTTTCTGATGATCGGGCTTCCGTCGTTTCTCTGGGCTATCGCGCTTGCGTGAACGTTCACCACCTCATGGCAGCTCGTCTCGCTGATCGGCGTCTCCCGCCGGACCATGAACTGGCTCTGCATCCGGACTTCGGTTCGCTCCGCGTACTCGTGCCGGTCGAGGAGCTTCCTCGCCACTGCGCTGCAGAGCTCCTCGATCACCTTCACCTCCCCGTCGATGGCCTGCTGCAGCACATCGTCGATCACCTCAAAGTTCCGGGAGAGGTTTGCACCCTTGAGGCTTCCCGGCAGGTCGACGAAGACGTCGAAATTGGAGATGAAAATGACCGGCCGCTTGCCGGGTCGGGCGACTTCAACGAGTTTTTGAACGTTCTTCACACCCACCCTGGTCAGGTTGATACGGACCTCCGGCAGGCTGGACTGGACATCTGGCAGTTCCATTACAAATCCTCAATAGTGTATAGAGAATAAGGTCTCTCTTCATCAACATTAAAATAACCCCCTGCGTGAGGGCAGTTTTCCCATATAATATTTATCTGGTTTGCTGCCCAACCGGGAGTGAGAATATATGGTCCAGAAATACTACGAGTCCGATGCGGACCCCCGCACCCTGGAGGGCAGGACTATCGCCGTCATCGGCTATGGCTCCCAGGGCCGCGGGCAGGCGCTGAACCTGCGTGATTCCGGTTGTCAGGTCGTCATCGGCCTGCGGCCCGGCAGCAGCTGGCAGAAGGCATCCGAAGATGGCTTTGATGTGTATTCCGTGGCGGATGCCGTCAGACGCGCCGATGTCGTCCAGATCCTTCTCCCCGACGAGAACCAGGCGGCCGTCTACCGCGCGGAGATAGGCCTCTACTTAAAAGAGAACGCTTGCCTGATGTTCTCGCACGGGTTCAACATCCACTACGGCCAGATCGTCCCCCCGCCCACCGTCGACGTGATCATGGTCGCTCCGAAGGGGCCCGGTCACATGGTCCGGCGGACCTACGAGGAAGGGAAGGGAGTCCCGGCCCTCATCGCCATCCACCAGGATGCCAGCGGCAAAGCACGTGCTATAGCGCTCGCCTACGCCCGGGGGATCGGCGCGACCCGTGCGGTGGTGCTCGAAACGACGTTTGCGGAGGAGACCGAGACCGATCTCTTCGGTGAGCAGGCGGTCCTCTGCGGCGGGGTGACCTCGCTCATCAAGGCGGGATTCGATACCCTGGTGGACGCCGGTTACGCGCCGGAGATGGCGTACCTCGAGGTCCTGCACGAGATGAAACTCATCGTCGACCTGATCTACGAGGGCGGGTTTACGAAGATGCGCGACTCGATCAGCAACACCGCCCAGTACGGCGACCTGACGCGCGGCCCCCGGGTCGTCGGGCCGGAGACCTACGCGGCGATGCAGGAGATCCTCGAGGAGATCCGGAACGGCGAGTTCGCGCGGGAGTGGATGCTTGAGAACATGGTGAACCGCCCGGTCTTCAATGCACTGACAAGGGCAGACGAGGAGCACCTGATCGAGCAGGTGGGTAAAGAGATCCGTTCGCTCATGCCGCAGTTCAAAAAGTAACACCCCTTTTTTTTGCCTGCGGTCCTGCAGGCATCATGCCGCGCTGGATACCATCCGGTCTTCCGAACTCTTGCGCCTTCGCGCAAACCCGCGACACGACTCCGGATGCCTCTCGCGTTGAGTGCGTTGCCTTGAGGAGGAGTTGCAAAGACCCGAGCAGGGTTTCGCTCGAACTACCCGGTGCAGGTGATAACGCGGCCTCCCGCAGAGGTGTGAAGGGGGGGTGCAGGTGCCCATCTACCGAACTTCGCGCCCTTCGCGGTTTCGCACGAACTAACGAGTATGGATGGCGATACAACCTCACGCGAAGGAGAGTTCCCGGCACCTGAGATCGGACTTCGCGCGAACGACCCGGTGCAGGCGACAATACGGTCTCTCGCGAAGATGCAGAATCCGGTATCCGGGCGCTGCTTCTCCGTATTAATCGATGCCGGAACGAGCAACGTTGCCGGCACCCGTGCCGAACCGCGCGGAGGCGTACCGGACCCGCGAGCATTGCCCCGGAGTTCCGCCCGACACCCGTTTATACCCGACCGTGCCACCCTTCCGTGTATGTCCGTCTGCATCGTCTTTCACTCGGAGACCGGCAACACCCGGACTGTCGCCGAGCGGCTTGCTCCTCTGGTCGGCGGCGATCTCATCGAGGTAACGGATCTTGCGCACTACTCGAAGATCAGCAGGTATATCGGTGGCGGCCGCCGGGCCATGAAAGGGGAATCCGCCACAATCGAGCCCGCCACCATCGACGTTACCGCCTGTGACACCGTCGTCGTCGGGACTCCCGTCTGGGCGGGCAATCCGACACCCGCGATCAACGCGGCGATCGAGGCGCTCGTGGGTATCGAGGGGAAATCCACGGTCGTCTTCTGCACATCGGGCGGGATGCCGGGGAAGACACTTGAGACGGTGACGGCGATGCTTGCGGGCCGGGGCGCCGACGTTCGGGGCGCGGTCCCGTTCACGGCGAGGGATGTGCAGAAGGGGGAGGGAGTGGAGGCACTCGCCGATCTCATCCTCCGGGCAAAGAGAGGGTTTGACGCATCAGCCGAACCGTCGAGGTGAGCGCCGTCTCGAGTTCGTCGGGCGTGACGGCGACCGTAGACCGGCAACATGCGGTAAAACCGGTGGGCGCCCATCCACATAAGTTTGAGGTACTCACTTTTTGACGTGGCGCGACCAATACTGAGGCATGACCCCGTCATACGAAGACCTTCTGAAGAAGGCATATACCAATATCACGGAGCCGACGGAGTTTGAAGATCGGTTCACGGTTCCCACCGCCCGCGTGTTCATCGAGGGGAAGACCACGGTTCTTGAAAATTTTGCCGAGATTGCAGGCATCCTCCGGCGCGACCAGGACCACCTGATGAAGCACCTCCTCGGCGAGCTCGGCACTGCCGGCAAGGTCGAGGGGACGCGGGCCGTCTTCTCCGGGAAGTTCGAGCAGGAGCAGATCAATACGATCATCCGCGGCTACGTCGAGGACTACGTCATCTGCTCGGAGTGCGGTAAGCCCGACACCCGCCTCGTCAAGAGCGACCGGATTCTGATGCTCCGGTGCGACGCCTGCGGCGGCCACCGGCCGGTCAGGAAGCGGAAAGCGGTTGCAGACCCCGGTGCGGCAGCAAAACCGACCGAGGGCGCCATCATGGACGTCACCCCGCAGTTCCTCTCGAAGCGCGGAGACGGCGTGGTGAAGATCGACCGCTACACGATGTACGTTGCGAATGCCAAACCGGGTCAGACAGTGAAGGTGAAGATCACCCGGATCGCCGGGACGATCATATTCACCGAGCGTGTTGATTAAGAGATCAGGTCTTCCTGATCTCTACCCACAATCCTGCTTCTTCTTCCCGGACGCGGGAGTGGGCGACCCCGCTCGCCACGAGTTCCCGGCGGAGCAGGTCAGGGGTTGCTCCCCCGCTCCTCCGGGCAACGTCGCGGTCCCAGTCGGGGTTTCGCAGGCGCATCTCGCGAAATATATCGTTCCGGAGCGCGGCAGTCCCGAAGCTCCCGCCGACGAACGCGGCACCGCCGGGCCGGAGAACCCGCTCGATCTCGCGGAACGCCTGCGGCCGGTCTTCCCAGAAGTAGATCGAACCGCGGCTGGCGATGAGCGAGACGGCGCCGTCGCGGATCGGCATGCAGTGGACGTCGCCGATGACCGGGATCATCCGGTCTCTGTAGCCGGCAGCGGTCTTTTGAGCGATCCGGGCCATCGCCGGATCGGTATCGAGCGCGATGACGGAGAGTTCGCTCTTCTCCACAAGGGCGGCGGCAAAGAAGCCGGGGCCGCTCCCGAGGTCGAGCGCGAGACCACTCTGTATACCCGACCACGCGAGCACCTGCTCTGCGATGACCGGGTAGATGGGGGCAAAGACTTCCCGGGCGATCCGGGCAAAGCCTTCGGCGCTCTTCGTCATGAGGATCTACGCGGCCTCAAGGGCTTCCATCTGCCGGAGGAGCTCGCCGGCGTAGCCGGAGAGCCGTTTTGCCGCATCGGTGATTGCAAGGAGAGGAGGCCGGCCGCCGATCGTGGTGACGACCAGTTCGGGGTCTGCGAACCGGAACACCTGCCGGTGCTGCGCCACGTCCACCTCGGGATCGTTGAGGAGTTCGGCGGCGAGCGCGTTGACATAGGTGATGCCTTCGCCTTCAAAGAGTATCCGGGCCCCATCATCGGTCAGCTCCAGGAGTTTGAGTTTCATGGCCATACGCACCCTATGTTTGGGTTCGGGCGGGGTATATAGGTATGGATGACGATCTGCCGCAGCTCGGACCGCATC
>MPOY01000395.1 GCA_001896715.1 Methanoculleus sp. EBM-46 | reverse complement strand
CCCGACCTTTGCGCCGACCGGACACCACACTGAGGAACCGCATCACACCGAGGAACCGCACCACTTCACCTGATGGGGAGAGCGCATCGTCCCTGGCGGGGCGATCTCCCGCGCCTTTGCAGGCGGTACGCCGGTCCTCGTCAGGTTTAGCGGTGACGGGGACAACGTACTGCCGCTCTCCAGGAGTGATGTGCCCTGCCCGGATCGTGGGCGGTCCCGGTGCGCCGGGAGAAAAGACAGCCGGCGTTCCGGGCCATACGAGGGGCTGCCCGGAACAACCCCCGTGCAGATCAGGCAGCCTCGCGAGCCCGCCCGACCAGCGCCTGCGCCGCTGCCGCGGCCTCCCGGACGATCTCTTCCTCGCCTGCCACCTCCCGCTCGTGCATGAGAACCCGGCCCTGGCAGAGGACGGTCATGACCGCGCCGCCGTTGCAGGCGTAGACGGCGTTTGAATCGGCGTGATGGAGGGGGGTGTTGCAGACCGCCCGGGAGTCAAGGAGGATGATATCGGCCGGCGCACCGACGATCAGGGTCCCCGGGCCGGTGCCGAGCGCCCGGGCGCCCGCAGTCGTCGCCATCGCGACCGCCTCGCCCGCGGAAAGCAGGGTCGGCGAGTTCCAGGCAAACTTCTGCAGGAGGGCGGCAAACTTCATCTCCTCCATCAGATCGAGGTTGTTGTTCGAGGCACACCCATCGGTCCCGAGGGCGACGTTCGCCCCGTGCTGCTTCAGCCAGTGGTAGGGCATGGCCCGGTTGACGGCAAGCTTCATGTTGCTCGCCGGGTTGTGGGATGCCGAGACGCCGCGCTTGCCGAGGAGCCGGCACTCGGCCTCGTCGAGCCAGCAGCAGTGCGCGGCGACGGTCCGGGGGGTGAGGCACCCGCAGTCGTCAAGGTGCGCCGCGGGGCGTTTGCCGAACTGTGCGACGCAGTCGACGACCTCCTTCTCGGTCTCGGAGAGATGGACGTGGATGCCGATCTCCTGTTCCCGTGCAAAATCGGCGCACCAGGAAAGACCCTCCGGCGAGACGGTGTAGACCGAGTG
>MPOY01000330.1 GCA_001896715.1 Methanoculleus sp. EBM-46 | reverse complement strand
TACTCCCCTGCCATCGGTATATGTAGCCGCGGCCTGGTTCTTGATTTTGGTGCCGGCGGCAGGTGGTGCGGCAATCGCGGCAACAGCTATCATGACCGCAAGGAGCACCAGTAGAAGTTTCTTACTCATAGACTCACCTCCTGTGTGTTTTAATTGGATACCTTAACTCTGTAAAGCACTTTCAATATATCTGAGGGTTTAAACTGTCTTTCATAGACCCACATTATGTTTGTATAAGCCGTAGGATTTACTAATCTCCTTACTGCCATCCCCCCTCTCACTTCTTCAGTGAATAGCGGTGGTTTTCCGAAAGTCTCTCCTCCATCGAAACTGAAGTAGAGCTCAACTTCGCGACTCTCCCAGTCCAGATGTTCACGCCTCTCTCCCGTTGCGCTTCCCCTTATATAGAAAGTGCCTTCGGGGATCAACGCGATCATCTGGAGACCTTCGATTGTTGATTCCGATAAGTTCTCATATGTGAGTACATAAAGAATCTCATCACCCGGAAAGACTTCGTCGAGTTCTTCGTATGTCTCCGTCGCGCTCTGAGAATCCCAGACCTTATAACTTTCGATGCTGACCTTTATAGGTTCCTCGTTGGCAAATCCAAGTAAAAAGAGTGCTGAAAGAAAAACGATAGTAAGGAAACACTTCTTCATCTATATTCCCTCCCGATTATCTTCTAAGTCTCGTCTTGAATATCAGCCAGCCAGAGGAGCCTGGCTGCAACGCACCGATTATCTTTGTGATATTAACCGTCAGAACTCCCCCCTCGCAGAAGGCCCAATCGAGATTTAAGTCGCCACCGTCTTCGGCGACCAGCAGACGCTCGCTGCCATCGACAGAGAGAATCACGTTACCGCGTGAACTGCCCATAGAATAACTGCTCTGAAGCAACTGCAAATCTCTATCCAGAGGATCGGTAATCACGACCGAAGGAATCGAAAGAGTTCCATTGTTGGCAAATGAGATCCGGTACTCGATTATCTCCCCGGGCTTTCCTTCAGATGACAATCCCCAGTCACCCGAGATCGAGAAATTGCGGGTCTCTTTGCGTAGCGACAGGCCCTCGGCTCCAACGGTAATTGTATCGTAAGTCTCGGCACGATCGCTTCCCACAGAATTAGACCAGTCTTGAACCGCCCTGACTTTTATCGC
>MPOY01000549.1 GCA_001896715.1 Methanoculleus sp. EBM-46 | reverse complement strand
GAGTTGTTGACGAAGTGCAGGTCGTCGCCCTCGACGAAGACGCCGGTGCCGCTGACCTCGTAGGTCATCAGCTGGCGCTGGCCGAGCGGGATACCGCCCAGGTGGCAGCGCACGGGGTCGTACATGGATATGCCGCGGTCCATCTCGACGGCGCGGCTCGCCTTCACGAACTCCTCCTTGCGGGGGGACTGGTGGTAGCCGTTGAACTTGTAGAACTCGGTCGTCTCGGACTGGACATCCTGCCCCTGGAACTTCTCCTTGAGGGATTTCAGGAACAGCTTCTGGGTTCTCTCAATCTTTGCCATCTTTATGCCTCCTTCGGAAGGAACCCGTATTTCGTCCTGAGCGAGTGGATGCGCTGGACGTACTCGATATACTCCTTGTCGTCACGGTAGGCGACATCGCCGAGCGAGTGGAAGATCGTCGTGTGAGCCTTGAGCCACTTCTCGTCGAGCGGTTTGCCGATGGCTACGGCGCGGTCGAGGGGCTCGCCGATCTGGTTCTTGACGTAACGGACGACGCCGTCCTCGCCAAGGACGCTCCTCTGGAGCATGTCGAACATCATGCCGTTCTCGGCAAGACGGAGCGAGTGGCCGTGCACGGTCGCGCCGCGGATGCCGGTGCGGGCCGCGTCCAGGATCTCGGTGTTGACGAGTTCCTTTGAGTACTTCTCGAGGTCACGCTCGCGGCACTCGACGATCTGACGGCCGGAGAGTGTTCCCGGGTCGATGCCGCGGAAGCGGTAGCACTCGGTGTAGGTCCGCTGGTAGGGGTGGCAGGGGGCGAAGAACATCGAGTCCGTAAACTGGATGTAGCGGACACGGTCGCCGGCCTTGGCACCGTCTGTCGGGGTTACAATCTTTCTGATGGGACAGTCGGGCTCCTGCTGCTCGGCAAGCGGCGGGTGGGCCGTTGGATAGGCGGCTCCCGGCGCCCTGTGGCCGAGGATCAGGACGATGTCCTCATCGGTCACGTCACGCATCTTTTCAAGCTTCTGGTTGGGGTTCATCTGCTTGCGCCGGTTCTCGGCGACCTTGGATGTACCCGGTCCGTACTGGGGCTTGTATGCCATGTTTACTTTCACCTTCATGTTGGGCTTTTTAGCACTTTCATAACGGCACGAATGACATCTGCCAGTTTTTCCCTGCCGGGTGTCTGACCCCGTGTCACGCCGCTGACGATATCCATCACCATGCCTTTCGTCTTCACCTTATCAGGCGGCGGCATAACCACTGCTGTCCTGACTCCCTCTTTTGCGAGATCCTCGAAGTCGATCGGGACCTGAGATACGACGATTGCCCTGATGTTCGCATGCTCAAGGATGAACCGGACCTTTTGCACCACGTGGGAGCGGACATTCCCATGGTGCAGGATGGCGACCTTGTGCTGCTCGATCTGGGCTATCTCTTTCTCGGTCAACCCGAAGTACGCTCCGAGGACATGACCCGCGACGGGTGAATCTGCCGGTACCCCGCTCCCTGCATTCAGGACGAGCGTGGTCACGGAGAACTGTGCCCCTTCTCTCCGGAGACCGGAGGTGATGTCGCAGACCGGTTTTGTGACGTGTCTGCGGCCCGGGGACATCCCGATCACGATCACATCCGGGGATCTGGCTTCAGAGATGGTGCCCCGCTGGGCAAGACCGCCTCCTTTTCCCATCCCCATGCTCTCGCGGCAGTCGACAACCTGGGTTACCCTTCCGATTGGCATGTTACTTGTTTCCCTGGATGATAACAGGCCCGCCTTTCTTTCTGGGATCGACAAGCCCGAGAATCTCTCTGTCAGCGTCAGGTCCGTACTTCGCGTAGTCGGACACCGTCGGCTGGGTCTTCATGTACCGTCCCTGCTGGACGGCGCAGGAGAAGTCCTTATCGGCAAAGACTTCGTCGACTGCCTCCCTTATGACCGTGATGTACGACTCGTCCTCAAGCTCCAGGATGATCGTTCCGACCTGTACCTGGAGCAGGACTTCCTGGTCTCCGACATGGATGACCTTACGGTCCGGGTGGGGATTGGGTTTCCCCCGTGCCGGGCCATAGGGAACGGTGGCGGGGATGCTCGGTCCGTTGATGGACATCCGGAGAATCCCACCGACCTGAACAAGCCTGTTCAGGAGTTGTTCCGCCGTATCGGGTCTGAGGAATCGCGCAGAAACGATTCGAACCTGAGGGTATATGGCTTCTGTCATTGGTATCCTGTGTTATCTACACACCCTGTGCGATCTGCTGGATCGGCTTGTTGAAGACGTCGACCTTGCCGAACGTGTCGCCGTAGACCTTGGAGGTGCTCTCCGGCGAGAACATCTGGGTTCCGGCATCGAGTGCCGCTGCAGCGACCACGCACGGGATGGCGACGCCTGCGGCGTGCCTGGTCACGACGTGGTTGCCGTTGAAGACACCGGGGCCGCCGCCACCGTAGATCGAGTGGCTGAAGAACGAGAACCCGACGGCGACACCCATCACGCGGCCGTAGTCACAGCCGGGGAGGCCGGTCTCGTGCTCGAGCAGGTCGTTGAAGTAGAGGAGCGTCGAAGAGACTGCCTGGGCAAACCGCCCGGCACCGCAGTTGACCATGGTGGCTGCCATGGTTCCGGCGGCGGCGTAGGCGTTCCAGAGCATGGGGTCCTTCGTGTCGTAGAACTGGAAGTACCCGCCCTTCTTCCCCGGAGTGATGACCTTGTCCTCGATGGCGCGCTCGACCAGGCTCTGGACGACCGTGCCGATGGTTCCGGTTGCACCGTTCTTCTTGACGAGGTCGTAGACCATGTTGTTCGCGTTCAGGCCCTGGTAGGCGTAGGCGAGCAGCTGGGCACGCTCGAACGGTCCGATGGCGTTACCCATCTCAAACATTCCTGCCTGCTCAAAGGTGGACGAGAGTGCGGCACCCTGCATGGCGTTCTTGTTCGTGATCATCACGGCGTGGTTGACCGGGATGTTACGGAGCGCGTAGCCGAGGCCTTCGTTGTTCTGGGGAATCGACAGGATGGACGTGACGTTGGCACCGGTCAGGTCCATCGTGTGCGGGTAAGAGCCCCAGAGTGCAGCCTTGACCATGGCCGCATCGAACATGCCGACGTTGAACTGCTCGACGATCGCGTAGGTTGCCGCGGATGCGACCGCGGTGATCGCTGCATCGTAGGTGGATGCCGCCTCGAGACGAGCCTTCGGGACCTCGACGAGGATGAGCTTGCCGCCACCGAACTCGCGGATGTTGGTGTCGTCGCCTTCTGTGACCTGGACCATATCCTTGATCTTGGCGATGATGGCATCCTTGTTCCCGACGATGTCGAGGTTGAGTTCGCGCCCGAGGACCTGTCCCTTCGCAACCTTTCCGGTCTTCAGGCCTTCCTGAACGCCTCCGAGATTGACGGCAATCGTCCTCTTGGTAAGGTCGATGAGCTTCCTGGTCGCCGGGTTGACCACCGGGCTGATCTTCTCAAGCGGCACACCGCTCTTCAACAGCTTGCCTGCATCATCATACAGGTCAATAGTTTCCTTGTATTTTGCCATGATTTTACTCCATTACCCTCTTTGAGTGCATATAATCTGGAACTGTAGACTGAATGCTAAAAGTATCGCTGACTGTGTCTGGTGATAACTACTGCACGTCCTCGTGGGACAAAAAGATAATAACCTCTTCTGATGATATAAGCGTTGCTATTTACGTCTATGGTCAGATATATATCCGGAGCAGAATATTAGATATCCACTGAATGCCTATCAATCACAGTGTATATCGGACGTTTCATCTCCTTCAGGAGTGAAAAGGAGTGATCAAAATAGTATAATTCCGTAGTACTTTATGTTACTTTTTACCTGGAGATAATATATTACCTCGGGCTGGCGACCTTATTCCGTATACACGGCAAAAAAAGAGGGATCAGGCCCCGATCCGCTGGTACAGTTTGCCGTAGATCAGTTGACCCTTCCTCTTTCGGTGGCGTTCGCCGATATCGCCCTCGTAGAGAGCAAATCGTCCTTTGGTGCCATCTACCTCGATATCGACGTCTTCACGGTATGCAAATCCGGGCATCATGACATCGATCTTGCCAAAGACGTAGATCTCGCCTTCCACCATCTGGCCGCCGAGACGGCTCTTTGCATTGCCCTTGATGACGATCTTGCCGCCCTCGGCATGCGTGGCAACATGGACGTCGACGTCTCCGCCGACGACGATCTCGCCTCCGTTCATGAACGTGCCGAGATCGCTCCCGGCATTTCCGGAGACAACGATCTTTCCGCCCTGCATGCCGCGCCAGTCCCCACGGTACGCAGCGCCGAGGTAGTTGCCCGCGCTGCCCTTGACGAGGAGCTCGCCGCCCTTCATCCCGGTCCCGGCAAAGGCGTCGACGTTCCCGTTCACCGTGATCTTGCCGCCCTGCATCCATGCACCGACGTACATGTCGGCGTTGCCGTTTACAACGACCTCTCCTGCGGTCATCTTCATGCCGATGTACTTGACCCGCGAGAGATCCCCGTTGACGACGATCTTCGTCTCCCCCGGAGTCGCTCCGGCCCGGCCGGAGACCTCGAAGAACTCTCCGAGCCGGTGCTGTTCCTTGCCCACGTACACGTGGAGGTCGGCAATCTCCTCAGCCTTCTTCCCGGCAAACGCGTCGGGGGTGATGTTATCAGCCTCGAGATACAGATTGGGCTGGTTCTTTATGGTGAGTGTAACGGTCTCCATCCTTTCTGCACCTCACTGCGTGGCATCGACCTCAATCACGTACGGGTTCGGGAGGTAGTGGTGTCCCGTAACCTCGTAGTTGTTCAGGGTGACGGTGTAGTAGCGGAGGAACTTCTCCTTGACGTCACGCATCACCTGCGGGTTCTCATTCACCCTGGCGTTCACCCAGAGCGTCCGTTTGTTGCCGTTCGAAGCGATCTCGTGGTCGCGGATGACCTGGACGCCGGTCTTGAAGAGATG
>MPOY01000550.1 GCA_001896715.1 Methanoculleus sp. EBM-46 | reverse complement strand
TGGTGGGAAGTCATATTGGAGGAGCAATGTTGGCGCCGATTTGCCGGCAGAGACAAGCCCGGCCCCGGTTCTTCACCGGCATCCACGCGCCCCCGGCTCACACAAAAGAGCATGCGGGGGCTGCCGGCACCCCCACCCCGAGATTGCCCGCTAACACGTCTCCTGCTCCTCCAGCTGCTCGAGGAGCAGCGGGAGGAACGTCCCGGCATCGCTCACGACGCCGATCGCCTGCGTCGTGCCCCGGTCCATCAGTTTCGTCACCGACGCGGGGTTGATATCGACGCAGACCGTCTTGACGTACGAGGGGAGGCAGTTCCCGACCGCAATCGAGTGGAGGAGCGTCCCGACCATCAGCACCATCCCGATGTCGCGGATGTGGCAGCGCATGGCGTCCTGCGCCACGACGACATCCGTGATCGTATCGGGGAGCGGCCCGTCGTCCCGGATAGAACCGGCGAGGACGAACGGGACATTCCGCTTCACGCACTCGTACATGATCCCCCCGGTCACGATCCCCCTGTCGACCGCCTCTTTGATGGATCCCGCCCGCATGATCTCGCTGATGGTGTGGATGTGGTGCCGGTGCCCGCCGGTGACGAGCGTCCCCGTCCTGACGTCCATCCCGAGCGACGTGCCAAAGAGGTTGGACTCGATATCATGCGTCGCAAGAGCGTTCCCCGCGAAGAGCACGTCGATGTAGCCCTTGCGGATCATCGCCGCAAGGGCCCCGGCCGCCCCGGTGTGGACAATCGCCGGGCCGCCGACGAGCGCGATCTTTCCCCCCTCCTCCTTCATCGCAAGGACCTCGCGCGCGATCTTGGCGATGATCGCCTCGCTCGGCCGTTCCGACGAGACGGTCCCGTGCATGAACTCAAACGTGCTGACCTTCCGCGGCCGCTCGGGGTAGACCACGCGCACCCCGGCCTCGCTCACGACGATAGCATCACCGGCCTTTATCTTCGCTATCGGCCTGCAAAAGGCCCGCTTCTCCGCCTCATCGATCACGATGTGGCAGTCCATCTCGATATGCTCGACCGGCAGCCATTCATCCCGGTACTTCACGAACGTCGGATGATTGGTGGTCGAGTAGAACCCCTTCGGGAGGATCCGGTCGCCCTCTGCCGGTACAAGGGTGACGTCGCTGATCTCGGGGGTGCGTGCGCCGAGCCGGTGCAGCTCGGAGAGGATGGCGTCGAGTTGCCGCCCGGTGGGTGCCGTCACGCGCAGCCGCGCGTAACTCGTATCCGTCTTCTGCTTCCCGACGTTGAATGTGAGGATCTCAAACTCCCCACCCATATCCATGATCCTGTCAAACACGAGGGTCATAATGCCCGAATCGATGATATGCCCCTCGAGTTCGATCTCCCGGCATGACTCCATATAAAGAGATCAGCGATGGTCCGATAAGAGAGTTTCTCCCAAAAAACGATTGTTCGGGAGAGATGCTCCCGTGGAGCGAAGTTCGGGAAGACCGGGGGCTTTTCTGTGCGGCCGTCCGCCGGAGGTTAGGGGACCCGCTTCTGGCAGAGGTACCCCTGCACCAGCGCCAGCTCCTCGCGCGTGTTGACGTTGAAGGCGAGCCGGCGATCGTGCAGGAGAAGGCAGAGCTCCTCCTCAAGGCCATCAAAGCCGCCCGCCGTCAGTATATTGATCCCTGCCGGGCAGGCCGGCACGCCGTCGACCGTCTCCGTATATTGCGTGCGGCAGCCATGCTCTTCGCAGAGACTGCGCGGCACCCACGTGGAGCATGCCGGCGTTTTTGCCCGGCGCCAGGCCTCCTCGACGCCGGCGATGATATCGGGGGCAAGACAGGGCAGGTCGGAGACGCAGGTGAAGAAGGGCGTTCCTGCTTCTCCGAGGTCATCCGCCGCCGCACAGATATCCTCGACGTAGCCGAGCCCTTCGGCCTCATACAGGACAATCCCCTGTGCCCGGCACCAGTTTTTGGTAAACGGCGTCCGGTGCGAGGCGACCACGACCACCTCGTGCCCTGCGGATGCGAAGGCGTCGATGACGTAGGCGAGCATGGGTTTTCCGCAGATGGTGACGAGCGGTTTCTCGCCCATCCGGAGACGGGAGCCCTGCCCCCCGGCCATGATCAGGGCAAGCATGCTTCGAATGCCTCGATGAGTTGCCGGTTCTCCTCGCGGGTCCGCACCGCTACACGGATGTGGCGGGGTAGCCCGAACGACCGGCAATCCCTGGCGAGGATGCCGTGGGAGAGGAGCCGCGCGACAAGCACCCCTGCCTCCAGCGGGACCTCCATCAGGACGTAGTTCGCAGATGGGGGTTCGTATGCGAGACCGAGGTCCGTAAGACGGCCGCAGAGCCATTCGCGTTCCCGGGCAATCTGCTCCCGCGAATGTTCGAGCAGATCGTAGTGCCGGAACGCCTCGATGGCGAAGGCCTCGGCAAACGCATTCACCGTCCAGGGGAGGCGCATGGTCTCCACCTGCTCGATGAGTTCGGGCGTGCCGAACCCGTATCCGAACCGGATGCCCGGCACGGTGAAGCTCTTCGTCAGGGAGCGCAAGGTAAAGAGGTGCTCGTGGGAGACGTCGACGACGCTCTGGCGCGGGTCGGCGAGTTCGATGAACGCCTCATCGACGAAGAGATACCCTCCCTCATTCGCCGTCTCATCAAGCGCCCCGAGGATCTCGGGGCGGGTAGAGAGCCTGCCTGTCGGGTT
>MPOY01000207.1 GCA_001896715.1 Methanoculleus sp. EBM-46 | reverse complement strand
TCGTCTCTGATGTAGACCGTGGTCGCAAGGTGCGGCACCCGTCTCCCGAGCTCTTTCAAGGTAGCCGCCACGGCGAGCATCTGGGTCCCGCCGGCGAGCAGGATATCCCCGGTATAGGCGCTTGCTATCCCTGCCGCCACCGGCATCATGGGGTCGCCCGCGGCCCGGAGGATACCGAGCGGCTCGCTCTCGCCCGCTTTGCGGATCCGGGCGAGGGTATCCCTGCAGACGGCATCTTTGAGGGCAAGGGGGTTCTCTACGAACGCGCTGCTGACCGAGGCGTCGTAGCCGAGCGCCCGCAGCACGCAGAGGGCGGTCGTCGTTCCGCCGGGGACGCACTCGCCGAGCACCAACAGGTCGCTATACTGCGCAAGGAGCCGGCCGACCGTCTCTCCCCGCTCGAAGAGGAGCGCCGCCTGCGGCACCGCGTCTCCCTTCCGGGGGTCGCCGCCCGCGCTCCCGTAGACGTCCAGGCAGGGGACGGTGGGGGTATGCACGAGCCCGGCGTTGATGAAGACGGGGGAGAGACCGGTCAGCTCCACCATGGACCGGGTGATCGTCGCCGGCGTCGGGCACCCCGTGGGGGTGTTCGGCCGGGCCGGCACGCTCGTTATCGCGCCGGTCGTGACCAGTTCCGCGTCCAGGACCGGCGTGAGGAGAGTCTTTTCCGGTGTCGGCCCGGCACCCGATATGCCGGGGACGGTGGAGAGCATGGTGTTCGCGAGGACCAGCGCCATCACCGGGCGGCGCGGCCTGAGACCGGGGTCTTTTGAGAGAAAAGGACGAGACATCCGGTATAAGGTGGGTGCCGCGGGTAGAAGAGGTTGCGGTCTTTCGACGCGATATCCAGTGGAACCCGGTACGCACGGAATCCAAACGCGCAAATACCGCCAGGCTCAACCACTATGTCATGTTCGAGATCGAGCACAGGCTGGAAGGGAAGGGTATCATGAGGAGGGATATCGTCGCCGCCGCGATGGATCTCTACGTCTCCCACGGGATCGGGGCGGATGAGGCCGCAAAGAAGCTGGACGAGAAGATCGGGAAGGCCTTCGAGGACCCCAACGTATCGTCGCTCCTTCTTTCCGCCATCCTGCTCGAGGATGAACTCTACTGGAGGAGGAAGAACTCCGAGATCGCCGACGACCCGGTCTTCCTCCTCTCGGACGAGATCATCGGGATGGCCATCGCAGAGGTGATCGGGGGAACCTACGCGCGGTTCGAGTTCACCCGTTACGACCAGAAGAAGCCGGGGATCCTCTCTAAACTCGGGCCGTTCCTCGACGACGCCGTCGCCGGGCTGATCGCGGGCTGCACGTCGCGCCTCTATAGTGAATCGATGTGAAGTCGGTCCTTGCCCTCCTGCAGTTCTGCACGACGCTCCCTCTCGGGAAACCGGTCGAGTTCGAGCACTTCGCCCGCCGCTCCTACATCTACCCGCTCGCGGGGTACGTGATCGGCGGGATAGCGGCCGGCGTCGTCGCCTGGATCGGATCTCCGGCGGTGGGTGCGGCCGTCGCTCTCGCCGTGGTGCTCGTCCTCTCGGGGTGCAACCACTTCGACGGCCTGCTCGACTTCGGCGACGGGCTCATGGCCCACGGGAGCCGGGAGAAGCGGATAGCGGCCATGACCGACCGGACCACGGGGGCCGGCGCCGTCGCGGCGGGTATCATCGTCACGCTCGTCGCGTTTGCCGGGCTCCAGGATACGGCGCCGCTCTGGGCGGCCATTCTCACGGCCGAGGTCTCCGCGAAGGTTGCTATGTCCTACCTCACCACGCTCGGGGTGCCGTTCCGGGAGGGGATCCACTCCTACCTTCACGGGTTTGCACGGCCCTGGTTCGTCGTCCCGGCAACCCTCCTTGTGCTCCCTCTCTTCCTGCTGCCGGTCTCTCCGATGAAGATCGCGCTCGCGCTCGTTGCCGCGGCCGGGATTGCCGCAGCGCTCCTCGCGCTCTCCCGGCACCTCTTTGGCGGAGTCAACGGCGACGTCGTCGGGGCCGCAAACGAGATCACCCGGGCGGGGGTCATCCTCCTCCTCGCCCTCCTGTAACCATTCTTTTTATCCCGGCGACCGCCACTACTGTAGGATGATGAAGGACTACACCCTCCACACCCGGGGAGGGGTCATCACCGAGCGAAACGCCGATTATGCAACGGTACGGCTGCGGATTCCGGCAGGTGTCCTCACCGCGGACCAGCTTCGCCAGATTGCGCGGATCAGCGTGAAATACGGAGATGGCTCCGTCCACCTCACCATGCGCCAGACAGCGGAGATCCCGCACGTGAACCCCGAAAACCTCGCGAAGGTTGCAAAGGCCCTCGAGAAGAACGGGACACCCATCGGGGCAGAGCAGAACGAGGTGGTGAACATCATGGCCTGCCCGGGGACGGAACGGTGCAAGTACGCCAACTGCGAGACGATCGATCTTGCCAGAAAGATCGACGCGCGGGTCTTTGGAAAAGAGCTCCCGATACGCCTCCGCATCGCCATATCGGGCTGCACCTACATGTGCAACAGTCCGCTCTTAAACGACATCGGTATCATCGGCCGTATCCGGCCGCTGCGCATACCCGGTCTCTGCACGGGGTGCGGCACCTGCGTGGAGTACTGCAAGCAGTGCGCCATATCGTTGAAGAACGGCATATCCGTCCTCGACGAGGAGAAGTGCGTCCAGTGCGGCGTCTGCGTCCACTCCTGCCCCTACCACCTCCTGAAGTCGGAGTACGACCATTACCAGATCACGGTCGGCGGATGGCGGGGGACCACGCCCCGGGCAGGGCGTGAACTCGTCACCGTCGAGACCGAGGAGGAGGTCGTCGAGGTCGTCGACCGCATCGTCTACTGGGTCTACCGGACTGCCTGGAGCGGCCGGCCTCTTGCCGACCAGATGGACGAGATCGGGTTTGAGAAGTTCGCGGAGGGGATCCGAAAGGAGTTCGGGGAGAAGGCGGCGGAGGCGTGAAGAGGGGCCGGCCGGTGTGATCCGGGCGATGGGGTAAATCTTAATACCTGGTGATACGAAGTAACCCTGGTGATTTATGTCAAAAGTGGAGATAAGGCCGGTCGATGCCCAGGGGCGGATCATCCTGCCGCGATCGTGGCGCAACCGGTTCAAGACAGGCTACGTGGTCATCGTCGCCGAAGACGACCGGTTGGAGATACGACCGGCAGATGCGGATCTCTCGCGGTTTGTGGATAGCGTTGAGGTCGAGGCGGAGCATTTCGACGATTACCACGACCTCCGGAAGGAACTGAGAAAGAATGCGGTTCATTGATGCAAACGTCTTCATATACGCCATCCTGAAACCGAAGGCCGCCCTGCCGGATACCGTCCTGCGAAAAAAGGCTGCGGCAAAAGATATCTTCCTCCGGGTGAATGCCGGCGAACCGGTCACCACGACCACCGTGCATCTGAGCGAGGTGGCAAACGTGCTGGAAGATGCTGCGGGAGTGGCGTTTGCAACGGATCTCCTCTCGGCCATACTCCTGAAACCCGCCATCACTGTCGAATCGGTCTCTGCCGATGATTACCGGGAGAGCATACACCTCGCCCGGAACCACGCCATCAGCATCAACGACGCCCTTGCCGTGGTCGTCATGGAGCGAGAGGGGATCAGCGAGATCTATACCTTCGACCGGCACTTCAGAGAGGCCCGGGTAAAGGTAGTGCAGGAGTAGCCCCCCTGCAGATCTTTTGGTGAACTGCTGCCGTGGCCCGTGCGGGCCACTTCCGCGCCAGCCGGGGGGCTGATCGAGCCCCCTGTCATGGAAACCCCTACACGGGGATCAGCAGCGTCGCAAGAGAGACGATGCCGAGCGCGACGAGCAGCAGGAGATCGTGCCTCCCGGGCCGGGGAGGGCGGTAGCAGGTGGGCCTCGGGGTCGACGCAAACCCCCGGCTCTGCATCGCTTCGGTCACGTAGCGGGCCCGGTTCAGGATCGATACCGTCATCGGGACGCCGAGCGCCATCAGTTTCCTCCTGTTCTTGATGAGCGTCCCCCGGTCGAACTCAAGCGCCCGGGAGCGCTGGGCGTCCATGATATTCCGGAGATCGTCGGCAAGCGCCGTCATCGACTTCAGCGCATACCCTAACGAGAAGGCGATGACCGGGGGCAGCCGGCTGATGCGAAGGCTGGCGACGAAATCCGTGTATGATGTGGTCATCACGAAGAGGAACGATATCCCGCCGATGACAAGGATCCGGATACCTTTTGCCGCGGCATAGAGCAGCCCGCCGGAGGTTATCACCGACGA
The DNA here is from genome assembly GCA_001896715.1 of Methanoculleus sp. EBM-46. Taxonomy (GTDB): domain Archaea; phylum Halobacteriota; class Methanomicrobia; order Methanomicrobiales; family Methanoculleaceae; genus Methanoculleus. Next base: position 3,917 of record MPOY01000207.1, on the reverse strand, counting down.
AAACGGGCCGACCTGGGCGGAAAGATACACGTGCCCCGAGGAGATCTCGGGGAAGAATATGTCGATCACGACGATGAAGACCAGCAGCGGCAGGAGGAGGAGAAGTCCCCGGGAGAACGGTCTCACGAGCCCTGCAGCAACCGCAAGGCAGACGACGAAGGCAAAGAGGATTGCGGTGCGGAGAGGCGATATCGTGGCGAACGCAGCGATGCTGATCGCAAGCACGGTCAGGAGCTTGGTCCTCGGGTCCATCCGGTGAAGGAACGTATCCGCCGGTATGTAGCCTACCGCCCGGTACGCATGCCTCCGGTCGCGCTGCCCCTCCCCGTCGGTCATGCCTGCACTCTCCGGTCGTCCACGATGCGGCCGCGCTCGAGCCTGACGATCCTGTCCGCAACCGCCGCGGAGAACCCGGCATCGTGCGTCGCGATGACGACCGCTTTTCCATGGGCGCAGAGTGCATCGATGAGCCCGGCCAGCCTCTGTTTGGCGGCGGGGTCGAGCCCGAGCGTCGGTTCGTCGAGCGCGAGGACCTGCGTATCCATCGTCAGGACGGATGCGATGCTGACACGCTGCTTCTCCCCGACCGAGAGGGCAAGCGGCGAGGCGGTAAGTCCCAGGTGCTCGATGCCGAGACCCTCGCGCGCACGCTCGACCCTCTGCTCTATCACGTCACGGGGAGTGCCGAGATTTGCCGGGGCAAAAGCAAGCTCCTCGGCGATGGTCTCCCCGAAGAGCTGGTAATCGGCATGCTGGCAGACCAGGCCGACGGTGCGGGCGATCTCGGCGACGGTGCTCTCCCGGACGTCCCTTCCGTTCACGACGATCCGCCCGGACTCCGGCCGCAGGAGGCCGTTTAAGAGTCTCAGCAGCGTGCTCTTGCCCGAGCCGTTCGGGCCGGCGAGCACCGTCGCCTCGCCGGCGTAGAGGGTGAGGGAGACGCCGTCCATCGCCGGCGAGACTTTCCCCGGGTGCCGGAACGCGACGTTCTCCAGGGTGACGACCCCCGGGCGGGCGGCCTTCGCCCCCGGGCGGGGAGGCCGGTCCCGGAGGGGAGCGTCCGGGACGGGGGGCTCGATCAGCCTTCCGTCGAGAAGGGATATCCGGCGGGACGCCCAGCGAGCGACCATCTCGGTCCGGTGCTCGGAGAGGACGATCGTCATGCCGGACTCCCGGTTCAGTCTCTCGAGGAGGTCAAGGAGCCCGGCCGCATTCGCGGCGTCAAGCCCGGAGAACGGTTCGTCGAGTATGAGGATTGCCGGGCGCAGAACGACGACGGAGGCGATCGCCAGACGCTGGCGTTCTCCCCAGGAGAGCTCGGTCGTCTGCCGGTCGCAGAGCCGGTCAAGCCGGAACTGCTCCAGGATCTCGTTGACCGCCCGGTCAATTCGCGACGGCGGCCAGCCAAGCTGTTCGGGGCCGAACGCTATCTCGCTTATCACGTCGTTAGAGAAGATCTGGTGATCGGGGTCCTGAAATACCATGCCGACGGTGGTGGCAAGGTCGCCGATCGTGCAGTCGCGGGTGTTTCGTCCCCGGACAAAGACGTCGCCCTTGAAGGTGCCCGGGCGGGCGTGCGGGATGAGGCCGTTGCAGCACCGGAGGAACGTCGTCTTCCCCGAGCCGCTCGGCCCGGTCAGCAGCACGCGCTCGCCCTCCCCGATGACGCAGTCAAGCCCGGCAAGCACCTCCCGCGGCCGGTTCGCCCGGGAGGCCGGGTGCCGGAACGAGACCGACCGAAACTCGATCGCCGGATCAGCCGTCATCCGGCACATCGTCCTGATGCACGATACCCGCCCTGTAGAGCCGCCCGACGATCAGGGCGGCGATGATGCCTCCGATGCCCCCGAAGACGATATGCGTGGCCGACGATAACCCGATGCCGAGGAGAATGAAGACGCCCTGGACGCCGAGGAGCAGGTGTACGGCGTAGTTGACCACCATCTTCACCACGTTCCCCGCGGCGCCGGCGACAAAGCCGACGACGGGGTTCTCGAGACGGTAGCCAAACGCCATAGAGACGAGGTCGATCGTGATCCCCATTGCGGTGTACTTGAATACATCGAAGACGTGAAGCGGCTCGATGCCGAAGAACGACGCGAGGATGCCGGATACCAGTCCGGCATACGTGCCGGCCCCGGGTTTTCTCACGATGGCGGTGCCGACGATGAGCGGCAGGACCCAGAATATCCCGGAGCTCCCGGGAACGTGGATCGGGACTATGATCGCCGTCCGCAGGACGAAGACGAGAGCGCCAAAGAGCGAGAGGAGGGCGATCTCGTACAGGCTGAAGTAGGAGGGACGTTTCATCATCGGCTAATCTCCACGAATGTTGATTCGAGCGCAAGCCCGAAACCTTCGGGCTGCGGCCGGTCCACGGCGACCATCAGGAAGAGGGCTCCGACCCTGTTGCCGCCGGTATACGTGATGTAGAACGAACCGTCGAGGTCGGCGGTCTCGGTCACCTGCCCTTTTGGAGCTGCACGATCGGTGGTGATGTGGATCCCATCCAGGCCCGAGCTGATCCGCTCAAACCAGATGGTGCAGGTATCCCGGGCCACGTCCTCGTCTACCGGGCGCGGCGAGCCCGCCACCTCGACGACGTAGCGGTTGCCCGCTTCCAGGGGAGTCGTCCACCGCGGCAGGTCGCCGGGCGCGGCGGTCCCGGAGACGTAGTAGCCGGACGTGCCGTAACCCGACTGCCGGTTCGTCCATGCCCTGCCGTCCCCGGCGTGGAGACCGTAGACGCCCAATGATGCCGTCCCGGCAAGATCCGTGAACCGGTAGTCGACCCGAACCGATCCTGTCCGGGCAAGGGCCGGGTTTCCACCGACGGGCACCACGCCCAGCTCGACAAAGGCGATGTACCAGTCCCCGGAGGGGAGATCGCCCGGGCCGATCGCGATCGGCGTGGCGTAGGGCCGCCAGGACTGGGGGCCGTACCGGAGATCGTAGCGATCGATGGCCGCGGTATGCGGGAGAGAGTCCGCAAAAGCGCTTTCCCGGGCATAGGCCTGCGATAGGGTGGTATCGACCAGAAACGCTACGGCAACGAAGACCACGAGCACGCCGACCGCCAGCAGGACTCTTCTCCAAAACTCCATGCTCAGTTCCTTTTTACCGCGACCAGCTCTCCGTCCCTGTCGTCGACGAAGAGGACCGCCCTGCCGTTGATGGGGCAGGCTTTGGCGGCTTTGCCCTCCTGGAGGATGATGGTCCCTTCGGTGACCTTCCGACCGTCAAGCGTCATGATCTCGTCGATCCCCGCGCCGAGGAGGGTGCTTGCCGGTGTCGGGCCGGTATGGCTGCGGATGGCGCCTTTCTGGAGGAACCTGCCGTCGTTGTAGGTCGCCGCAAGCCCGAGGCCGGCCATCGCGCCGATCACGCCGTCCTCGGTGCCGCCAAGACCCTTCAGCCATATGCCGAGGTTTTTTGCCAGCGTCCGGGCACGCTCCTGGGTGAGGACCATCTGCTGGGCGTCGCGGCCAAACGCCATCAAAGCCGGGGCCACCCGGTCGAGGGGCGCTCCGGCAAGGCCCGGGTCGCTCCCCTCCACGAAGTCGCCAAGCATCGTCTCCTCGGCTATGGCAAGGCTCGTATCGAGCGGTTCCGCGCCGTCGGCGACGATGTGGATGACGGCGCAGCTGTTGTGGGATGTGTAAGGTATCGACGGGTGGACGTAGAGCTGGTGCCGGGTGACGCCCCATACGGGATAGTGCATCGCGATCGCGTCGGCGACCGCGCGGGCCAGGCGGCCGGTTCCCCGGGATTCAAGGTTGTCCGTATCGTCAAGAGCAAGAAGTATGGTCATGATACGCCTTTTTCCTGATAAACCTGGGAGAATGAAGATAAAAAAGATGCTGAAGCAGGGCGCGTATCAACCTGGTTTTGTTAACCCGGTGCCGGATAACGATATC
>MPOY01000264.1 GCA_001896715.1 Methanoculleus sp. EBM-46 | reverse complement strand
GGCTCGTTGCCGCCGCCGGCACCCTCGAACCTGATGTTCCTGTAGACGAGCGTGAACCCGGACCGCGTACGGTACTTCTCCTGCATCGAAAGGACACCGTCGCCCCCGACGTTCCGGCCCCCGGCGTGGGCCATGCCGGCGGCAAACAGCCTGCTCCCGTAGCCCCTGTTCCGGTATTCGGGCCTCAGTATATACAGGCCGGCAAAGGCAAACGTCTCGCTGTAGTTGATGACCGAGAGCGATCCTATCGGCTCGCCGTCGAGCTCGGCGATGAAGAACCCCTCCGGATCGGCTGCATAAAAAGCATCCGCATCGTGAACCCCCGGATTCCACCCCTCCTGTGCCGCCCAATCGACGGCAATCTCGACCTCCCGCTGCCGCATCGTCCTCACGGCAAACTCCTCTCCGTTCACGTGAATCCTCGTTAAGCGGTAAGCGTTCCTCCCATTTGAGGATATCCGGAGAGCAACACGGCAGTGAAACCCTCTCCCGGGATCCCGGATGGTCATGATCCCACCGGGAGGTAGGATCTACCCTTTATTCGGGCATCAGGACCCTGTGGAGGGCAAAAGACCAAAAGATCTTCCGGGTTGATGACCTTTATATACGGAAACAGCGACCTACCTCGTATGAGAGGCGAGGGCGCAAATCCGCCGGCGGTCTGTCTGGGGTTCGACATCCACTATCCCTGTCATCTCAATCCCGGATTTCGACCAGATATGGTAAAGGGAAAGAGAAACCCAAAGGACAGCTACTTTAATCCGGATATGAAGGAAGATCTGGGGCAGATCATCGACCGGTCCTTCCGACCGGCGACGGAGATCCTCCTCGATCTCCTCGATGACGGGTTTAAGTGCGCTTTCAGTATATCCGGGGTGGTGGTGGAACACCTCGAACGGTGGTATCCGGAGATGCTCGAACTCATATCCCGCGCGGCAACCCACCGGAACGCCGAGATCCTCGCAGAGACCTACTACCACAGCGTTGCCGGGCAGTTCGCCGATCTGGCGGAGTTCACGGACGAGCTTCTCATGCACCGCGACCTGATGAAGGAGCAGTTCGCAACCGTCCCGACCACGTTTGTCCATACCGATTATCCCATCACCCCGGCCACCGCAGATGCGCTCGCCGGTGCCGGTATCGAGGCGGCTATCATCGAGGGGGGCGCGCCCCCCGCCCCCGAGAGAGACCCTAACCACACCTACACCTACCACGGCCTCCCGGTCCTCGTCACCCACTGCGACCTCACCGACGACATCGCCGTGCGGTTTCCCTCAAGGGAGTGGGATAGGTGGCCGCTGATGGCCGACCGGTATGCAAAGTGGCTTGCCGTATCCCCCGGCGACTGCATCACGCTCTTCCTCGACTACCGCATATTCGGAGACGTCATCGGTCCCGAGACGGGTATCCTCGATTTCCTGCGCGCACTCCCGGCAGCCCTGGCCGGGGAGGGGATAATGACCCTGCACCCATCAGAAGCTGTGCGGACCATCCCCCCGCAAGCGGATATCGAAGAGACCGGGGGTCCGCAAAGGACCATCCTGCAGCAGTCCGCACTCGAGGCACTTGAGGAAGCCGGCGATCTGGTGACTGACCGGGCAGTCTGGCGCTGCCTCCTTGAGACAGACCATATCCGGAGGATGGCCATGCGCTCGCCCTCGTGCGGAAGATCCCTCCACGCCGTCAGCCACCAGGCAACCTACGACTACTTCACCTCGTTTATGCAGATCCTCTCCCACGCCGAAGAGCGGTCTGCGTCCCGCACACGGTCACCGAAGGCCGCCTTCTCGCTCCGGTGCGTCCCCCCCGATAAGGCGTTCTCCTTCTCATCGTACGACAGACCGGCCGGGTATGCCGCCTACAGCCTGCAGGAACTTGCCAGCATGCTCGATTTTACTCCAGACGACGTCATCCGGTACCATGTAGAGCGGGATGACATTTACCGCTGGATCGATCAGGTCGTCGGCGATGGGAAACTGGCGAAGAAAGTCCAGGGCATCAGCGATCGCAATGAACTCCGCTCAACAATTCAAAAGAGGATCGACGAGTTATGGAAACGCTTAAGATAGCATTCTTCTGCTGGGAGTCACTCCACTCCCCATTCAAGGTGGGCGGGCTCGCACCGGCGGCAACCCACCTTGCCGAACATCTTGCCCGAAGAGGGCACGAGGTCCACTTCTTCACCCGGGGAGAACCCGGGGATGCAGAGGTCAACGGCATCCACTACCATTATTGCCGCCCTTACGGCGACAACATCATCGAGTACTGCAAGACCATGAGCAACATGCTCGTGGATGCGTTCCGCGCCTGCGACACCCCGGCATTCGATATCCTCCACTTTCACGACTGGCATCTTGTCGAGGCGCTGCATACCCTCCGGGACCGAAACACCGTCCTCTCTTACCACTCCACCGAGTACGGGCGGCACGGCGGGAACTTCGGCGGTTGGTGGGAGTTCAAAGAGATATCGGGCAAGGAGTGGTACGGCGGCTACATTGCAAAGACGGTCACGACCGTCTCGAACTCGACGAAGACCGAGGTGATGTGGCTCTACAACGTCCCCGAGTGGAAAGTCACCGTCATCCCGAACGGAATCGATCCCGATGCCTACTACGCCCGGGTCGACCCTGGCGAGGTGAAGAAACGCTACGGCATCCACCCGCTCGCACCCGTCGTCCTCTTCGTCGGGCGCCTCACCTACCAGAAGGGGCCCGACCTCCTGATGCAGGCCATACCCCGGATCCTCGCCACACGCTGGGATGTGCAGTTCCTCTTCGCCGGCACCGGAGATATGCGCGGCTACCTCGAGGGGATGGCCCACGGCCTTCCCGTGCAGTTCCTCGGCTACATCGCCGATAGAGAGCACGTCCAGCTCCTGAACGCCTGCGACCTCATCGCCATACCGAGCAGGAACGAACCGTTCGGGCTCGTCCTCACCGAGGCCTGGAGCGCGGAGCGTTGCGTCGTCGCGACCGATGTCGGGGGGCTCTCCGAGAACATCGACAACTACATAAACGGGATCAAGGTCCCTGTCCGACCGGACTCGATCGCCTGGGGGATCTGCCACCTCATCGACGACCCGGTCTACATGCAGAGCCTCGGAAAAGCCGGCCGCCGGAAAGTGATGGAGAAGTTCCGGTGGGCCGTCATCACGGAGAGGATGCTATCCGTCTACAGAAAGGTTCTCTCCGACAGTCCCTGATCCCGGAGGGAGACCATGCAGCAGGCGCTACCTGACATAACGAGGACCCGGAGTCTCATCACCGACTACGACGTCTACCTCTTCCGGCAGGGAAGCCATTCCCGCCTGTACGATCGCCTGGGATCGCACCCTGCCGTCATCGACGACAGACGGGGAACCTTCTTTGCGGTCTGGGCGCCGAACGCGGTGGAGGTCTCGGTCATCGGAGACTTCAACGGGTGGAAGGCGGGCGAGAATCCGCTCTCTCTCCGGAACGACGATTCCGGTATCTGGGAAGGGTTTCTGCCGGATATCGGCCAGGGAACGCTCTACAAGTACCATATCCGGAGCAGGTACAACAGCTACTCCGTGGAGAAAGGCGATCCGTTCGCCCGCTTCTGGGAGATCCCGCCAAAGACTGCATCCATCATCTGGGATATCGCCTATACATGGCGCGATCGGGCCTGGATGCGGGGCCGCGAGGAGGAGAACTCCCCCGATGCCCCGATATCCATATACGAGGTGCATGCAGGTTCATGGCGGAAGGTGCCGGAGGAGGAGAACCGTTCCCTCAGTTACCGGGAGGCGGCAGACGAACTCGCCGAATACCTGGTTGATGCCGGGTTCACCCATGTCGAGTTCCTCCCCATCATGGAGCACCCGTTCTACGCCTCCTGGGGCTACCAGACGCTCGGCTACTTCGCTCCCACGAGCAGGTACGGCACCCCGCAGGACTTCATGCACCTCATCGATCACCTCCACCAGCGCGGGGTGGGGGTGATCCTGGACTGGGTGCCGTCCCATTTTCCTGCCGACGGCTACGGTCTCTCTTACTTCGACGGTACCTACCTCTACGAACACGCCCTCCCCGATCGACGCTATCACCCCGAATGGAAGAGTTACGTCTTCAACCTCGCAAGGAACGAGGTCCGGTCATTCCTCCTGAGCAGCGCCGTCTTCTGGCTCGATCGCTATCATATCGACGGCCTCCGGGTCGATGCGGTCTCCTCGATGCTCTACCTCGACTACGCGCGGGGCGCGGGGGAATGGACCCCGAACACCTATGGCGGGAGGGAGAACCTCGAGGCAATAGGGTTCCTCCGAAAGGTAAACGATACGGTTCATGCAAACTTCCCGGACGTGCTCGTCATCGCCGAGGAGGCGACCTCCTGGCCGGGGGTGACCTCCCCGACCGCGACCGGGGGGCTCGGGTTCGACCTGAAGTGGAACATGGGCTGGATGCACGACACCCTGGACTACTTCACGCTCGATCCGATCCTCCGGAAGTACCGGCTCGACCTCCTCACGTTCAGCATATGGTACGCGTTCTCGGAGCGCTACGTCCTCCCCCTCTCGCACGACGAGGTCGTCCACGAGAAGAGCTCGCTCATAGGAAAGATGCCCGGCGACGAATGGCGGAAACGGGCGAACCTCCGCCTCCTCTACGGTTACATGTTCACCCACCCGGGAAAGAAGCTCCTCTTCATGGGGGGTGAGTTCGGGCAGTGGTCGGAGTGGAGTCACGATGCCGGGCTTGAACGGCACCTCCTGCAGTACTCCCCCCACCAGGGGATCCTCCGGTGGGTCACCGACTTAAACCGGCTGTACCGGCGGGAGCCCGCCCTCCACGAGCGGGACGCCGACCCGGAGGGGTTTGAGTGGGTCGACTTCTCGGATGTGGATAAGAGCATCGTCAGCTACCTGCGGCGGGGACGATCGGCGGACGACGTCGTCCTGGTCGCCTGCAACTGCACACCGGTCCCGCGCTACAACTACCGTGTCGGCGTCCCGTTCGGCGGTTTCTGGGAGGAGGTGCTCAACAGCGATGCGGTCGAGTACGGTGGAAGCGGTGTCGGGAACCTCGGTGGGGTGGAGGCGGAACAGGTCCCGGCGCACGGCCGGCCGTGGTCGCTCCCGCTCACCCTGCCCCCGCTTGCGGTCGTCATCCTCGCCCCCGAGGGGGCATGACGATGGATCGCGCCGTCTGCATCCACAGTCACTTCTACCAGCCTTCACGGGAGAATCCCTGGCTCGGCGACGTCGAGGTCCAGCGCTCCGCAACCCCCTACCATGACTGGAACGAACGGGTGACCGCGGAATGTTACGGCCCGAACACCGCCGCACGCATCCTCGATGCGGACGGCCTGATCGATGAGATCGTCAACACCTACGCAAAGGTCAGTTTTACGGCAGCACCGACGCTTCTCTCCTGGCTTGAACGGCACAGTCCGGCAGTCTACCGGGCGATCGTCGATGCGGACCGGGAAAGCCGGGAACACTATGCCGGCCACGGGTCCGCGATCGCCTCCTGCTACAGCCACCTCATCATGCCGCTTGCGACACGGGGGGAGAAACGGGTTCAGATCGCCTGGGGAATCCGTGACTTTACCGCACGGTTCGGCCGGGAACCCGAAGGGATGTGGCTCCCCGAGACGGCGGTCGACATCGAGTCCCTGGACCTGATGGCCGGTGCCGGGATCCGGTTCACGATCCTTGCCCCCCACCAGGCAGGGAGGGTGCGGGCGATCGGGGCGGACGAGTGGACGGACGTCTCCGGCGGCCGGGTCGAGACACGGATGCCCTACATCTGCCGTCTCCCCTCGGGCCGGAGCATCGCCATCTTCTTCTACGACGGGACGATCGCCCGCGACGTCGCGTTCGGGGATCTGCTCGCCGACGGGCGGCGGTTTGCCGGGCGGTTGTTCGGTGCGTTCTCCCCGGGCAGGAGACGCCCCGAACTCGTGCATATCGCGACCGACGGGGAGACCTACGGCCACCACCGCAAGTTCGGAGAGATGGCGCTCGCCTACTGTCTCCGGGCCGTCGAGGCGCACCGTGACGTCCGCCTCACGGTCTACGGCGAGTACCTCGCCGCCCACCCGCCCACGCACGAGGTCGCCGTCCGGGAAGGAACATCCTGGAGCTGCACCCACGGCATCGGGCGCTGGCAGGAGGGGTGCGGGTGCCACTGCGGGACGCACCCCGACTGGTCGCAGGCGTGGCGCAGGCCGCTCCGGGAGGCGATCGTCATGGTCCGCG
>MPOY01000080.1 GCA_001896715.1 Methanoculleus sp. EBM-46 | reverse complement strand
TCGTCGATCTGGCGGGTGCGCGCCTCCAGGCGCTCGCGCTCCGACGTCCGCATCCGGCTCTTCTCGATCAGGATATCCTGCTCGCGGAGGATCTTTGCCCGGAGCTCCTTTCTGTTCTCGAGGTCCTGCATCCGCGCGAAGAGCTGGTCCTTGATCCCCTCGACCTCTTTGCTCTCGCTCGCGATACGTTTCTCGACCGCCGCAAGCTGTTCGCGCTCTATCGATGCCTCCATCGCGAGGTTTGCCCGGTCGATCGAGAGGGTGCGGATCTGGCCGGCGCATCCCTCGACCTTCGCCTCGGCGCGCCTGCCGTCCATGTAGACCCGCTGGATGGTCTCGAGGTTCTCGTCCCGGCCGGCCGCGAGGCGCTCGATGGTCTTCTCGGCGAGTTTGATCCCGCCCCGTGCCTCCTCGAGCCGCCCGACGAGCGCGAGGTATTCGGGACCGCTCTTTGTGCTGATCTCCTCTTCGACCGCCTGCCGGCGCTCGCGCGCCCCTTCAGCCTGTGCCCGGACGGCGTCGGCCTCGCCGGCGGTGCGCCCGAGCGCCTCCTTCTGGTCGAGCGTGAGCGCATGCAGGGTACCGATCTCCTGCTCCTTCTGCCGGACGAGCGCAGCCCCCCGGCAGCGGCCGAGGTGCTCGAGTTCCTCCTGCCACCGCCGGTACTCCATCGCCTGCTCGCGCTCGTGCTGGAGCGCATCCAGTCGTGCCACGAGTTCGGAGAGGAGGATCTCCTCGCGCTCTATCCGCTCCCGGACCACCTCGAGCTCCGAGAACGCCTGCTCGCGCTTATGGTCGAACTCGGCGACACCCGCTATCTCGTCGACGATCTTTCGCCGCTCTCCATCGCTCATCTCCATGATGCGGGTGATATCGCCCTGCATCACGACGTTGTAGCCTTCCGGTTTGATCCCGATCTTCGCGAGGAATTCGATGACCTCGCTCTGCTTGCAGAGGCGGTTGTTTAAGTAGTTGTAACTATAGTACCCCGCCGGGGTCCGCTTGATCCTGCGGCGAATCGCCGTGCCGTCCGAGAACGTCGCCGTCACCTCGGCGGTGTTCTTCCCGGTGTTGACGTTGATGAGATCGGTCAGTTTCTCGGCCCGCAGCCCCCGCGCACCCGAGAGAGCCAGGACAAAGAGGATGCTGTCGATGATGTTGCTCTTCCCCGAGCCGTTCGGGCCTGAGATGACCGTAAACCCTCCAAAAAAAGGGATTTTCGTCTTTTTCGCGAAGGACTTGAAGTTGTCGATCTCAAGCTGCGTGATATACAAGGATCGGGCTCCCCTGTCTACCTGTCGAGATCGACCGTGTCGTCCTCTTCAGCCTGGATGACGTTCTCGACCTCCCGCTTCTTCTGCTCCACGAAGAGGGTCCGGTCGGATGACTTGCCGCCCCGGCTCCGGCTCTGGCCTTTCATGGGAGCGTTCCCGAACTTGTTGCTGGCAACGATGTACTCCGAGGATCTCCGCGATTCCGGTTTCAGCGTCCCATCGTTCTGCATGATGAGTTCCATGTTCGCGTCGCTCTGGTCTGCCGCTATCCGCTGCTTCTCAGTCGGTCGCGCGGGCTCCCGGGGCACGGCCGCAACACGGGGTTCCACGGCGGCGCGAGGTTCTGCCTGGAGCGTCGCCCCGGCCTTCTTGCTCTCGGCCGTAACCGACTTAACCCTGCGCTCCTCCGCTTCCCGGGAGAGTTTCATCGTCACGGACTTGAGATCCAGGATCTCTTCCGTCAGGCCCCTGACCAGGGCCTCGAGCTCCCGCACCTTGCGCTCCAGATCGCGCAGGCGCTCATCGTTCACGGCCGGTGCCGCCGGCTGTTCGGGTTCTGTCATCGTCTCCATCTCCTTCTCGCGTTCCGCAAGTTCCCTCTCAAGGAACCGTATCCTCGCATCTTTCTGTGCCATTGTCTCCCTCGAATTAATCCTTGATAATAATTACGTAATAATATTACTATGGATTTCCGAAAAGAAGAATGATTACATTTTATCCGGGATCTGCCGGACACCCTGCCGGAAGTCACTGGATAGGCAGTCGACGCGGACAAATTCTGCAAAAGAAAGAATATTACATCCCCAGAGCAACCTTTTCCTGCATGTCTTATCTGGCAAACTTCGATCCGGAAGTCGCAGGCATCATCGAGAACGAGCGCCTGCGCCAAATCAACGGGTTGGAGCTGATTGCCTCAGAGAACGTCGTCAGCAAGGCGGTTCTCGAGGCGACCGGCTCCATCATGACCAATAAGTACGCCGAGGGCTACCCCGGCAAACGTTACTACGGCGGTTGCGAGTACCACGACGCCGTGGAGAACCTGGCGCGCGACCGGCTCTGCAAACTCTTCGGCGCGGAGCACGCAAACGTCCAGCCGCACTCGGGAAGCCAGGCAAACCAGGCCGTCTACTTCGCCTACCTCAACTACAAGGACAGGATCATGAGCCAGAGCCTCACCCAGGGCGGCCACCTCTCCCACGGCTCGCCGGTCAACATCACCGGGCGCTGGTACTCCATCTTCCACTACGGCGTCGACTCCGTGACGGAGACGCTCGACTATGCGGTCATCGAGGATATGGCGCGGATTGCAAAGCCCCAGATCATCGTCTGCGGCGCAAGTGCCTACCCGCGCGAGATCGACTTCAAAGCGTTCCAGGAGATCGCTGACACCGTCGGTGCGCGGTGCATGGCCGATATCGCCCACATCGCCGGACTCTGCGCAACCGGATACCACAACTCCCCGGTCGGCGTCGTCGATATCGTGACGACGACGACGCACAAGACCCTGCGGGGCCCCCGGGGCGGCGCCATCATGTGCGGCAAAGAGAACGCCGCCGCCATCGACAAGTCCATCTTCCCCGGCATGCAGGGCGGTCCGCTGATGCACATCATAGCCGCAAAGGCGGTCTGTTTCAAGGAAGCGCTGACCCCCGCATACGGGGACTACTGCGGGCAGGTCGTCAGGAACGCACGCACGATGGCCGATGTCCTCACCGAGGAAGGGCTCGATCTCGTCTCCGGCGGCACCGACAACCACCTGATCCTCCTCGACCTGACCGGGGTCTCCACGAACCACGAGCACCTCACCGGCCTTGCGGCCGAGACCGCTCTTGGCGAGGCCGGCATCACCGTGAACAAGAACACCATCCCCCGCGAGCAGCTCAGCCCCTTCGTGACGAGCGGTCTACGGATCGGCACGCCGGCCGTCACCTCCCGCGGCATGAAAGAAGAGGAGATGAAACAGATCGGCCACTGGATCGCCCGGGTCGTGAAGGACGTCGCCCGGGACCGGACGTCAAAGAAGGCAATCACCGAGGTGAGGGAAGAGGTTATTGCCCTCGCAAGCAAGTATCCTCTTTATCCTGAAGTAGCATGATACTCGATGGAAAAGCGGTCTCTGAGAAGAGGCTCGAGCTCCTCAAGGAGAAGATAGACGAGTCCGGGCTCTATCCGCGCCTTGCGACCGTCATCGTCGGAGAGGACCCGGCATCGCGGATGTATGTCCGGATGAAGCACCGGGCGTGCGAACGCGTCGGGATCGGGTCCATCGGGATCGAGCTTTCGGCAGATGCCTCCACGGAGCAGGTGCTCGAGGCGGTCGCGCGCCTCAACACCGACCCGGATATCGACGGCATCCTGGTCCAGCTGCCGCTCCCCCGGGGCGTGGAGACCGCCCGCGTCATCGATGCGGTCGCGCCCATAAAGGATGTGGACGGGTTCCACCCCTTCAACCTGGGCCGCCTCCTTGCCGGGAAACCGGTCTACGCCCCCTGCACCCCGCAGGGGGTCATGACGATCCTCGATGAGTACGGTATCCCGATCGCCGGGAAGCGGGCGGTCGTCGTCGGCCGGAGCATCGATGTGGGGAGGCCCATGGCCGTCCTGCTCTTGAATGCCGATGCGACCGTCACGATATGCCACTCCAGGACCGAAAACCTCGCCGATGAGACACGGAGAGCCGATATCCTGGTCAGCGCGGTCGGAAAGGCGAAGTTTGTCAGGCCGGATATGGTAAAGGCCGGCGCGACGGTCATCGATGTCGGGATCAACCAGGACGAGCAGGGCAGACTCTCCGGCGACGTCGACTTCGAGGCGGTGCGCGAGCGGGCGGGGGCGATAACCCCGGTCCCCGGCGGCGTCGGCCCCATGACGATCGCGACGCTGATGGAGAACACCTTCAAGGCTGCCAGGTTGAGGACATGCTGCGACGAGATTGTACGATAAACCGCCTCCGGATCGGCGGCGACGCCCCGGTTCGCCTGATGGGCGTCATCAACTGCAGCCCCGAGTCGTTCTACCGGGGTTCCTACACCCCGGCCGGCCGGGTGTACGACCGGGCTCTCGCCATGGTCGATGCGGGCGCCGACCTGATCGACCTCGGGGCGCGGAGCACGGCCCCGGGTTCTCCCCCGATCACCGTCGCCGAGGAGGCGGCGCGGGTGGAGGCGGCGCTCTCGGAGCTCGACGGGACCGGTATCGCCGTATCGGTGGATACCCGCTATGCGGAGGTGCTCGATCTCGCTCTCCGCCACGATATCCACGCGGTCAACGACATATCCGGGCTTGCCGACGAGCGCTACGCCCGGGCGGTCGCCGACTCCGGTCTCCCGGTCTTTGCCATGGCAAGCCTCCGGGAGCCCGGCGATGCGGTCGGTCTTGCCGCAACCCTCGCCGCGCTCGATGCGGTCGTGGCGCGGTGCACGCGCCTCGGGATCGA
>MPOY01000288.1 GCA_001896715.1 Methanoculleus sp. EBM-46 | reverse complement strand
GCTGGAGCCTGATACGGGTGATCGCCATCTCGATCTCGTGAACGGGCCGCAGGTGCTGGTGCCATCGCCGCCAGACCAGTTCTGCGGCGTCCGTGCTCGAGAAGTTCGGGTCCTGCCGGAGTTCGCGCACCGCCCGGGCCAGAACCGGGACGATAGTTGTCTGCAGAAAAATGCTGGTGAACTCTGCCTCTGTCCCGGCGCCGTAGAGCCGGCGGAGGAGATCGATGGACATGTTGCCGCCCGGGATCATGGTCTGGTCGACGAGGGTGATGTCGCACGCTTCCCTTGCACAGTGGAGCCGGAGGAGGTTCTTCATGTTGGTGATGTCTATCTCGAACCGGAGGTAGGGGATCAACTCCTGGCAACCGCTGCACCCTGATCTGGCAAGACCGAGCAGCCCGGCGTAGTAGCGCTGGTAGAGTTCGTCCTCGATCCGGGCAAAGGCACCTTCCTCCCCGCAGACCCGGTAGTGCTCTGCAAGGATCGGGTAGAGTCGCCAGCCCTGAAGGGCATCGAGCGCCTCGCCGCAGGTCGTGAAGGAGAGGAGGCGGTCGAGGAGCGCGCGATCGAGTTCGCCTGCCGGTATGAGGAGGTCGCGGATCTGCTGCCTGGGTATGTGGTGAACCGTGCCCCGCAGGATTGCCATGACGTTTGCGATGTCCCACCGGGCGAGGTATTCTCCCGTCAGGGTGTGGAGACTCCCGGGAGCGATCGCCATGGCACCCCGGAACGATCGCGCCAGGTTGCGATTAACCGCCTCTTCGATGAGCCGGGCGCCGGAAAAGTCGCCGGCGAGATCCATGATCTCCTGGTACTCCTCCTGCCGGCCGAGGTGGGTGACGATCTCCGGTATGCCCATCTGCATGATCCGGCGATACGCATCGCGGGGGAGGAGCTTTGTCCTGCGGACGCGGAACCGGGTGCAGGCGTAGATATACGACGGAGAGATCATGCCGCGCAGGGCCATGTACCACTATTATCGTCCCACGTATAAATGAGCACCCGGCCGATCGGGGGCGGGGGGTCCGGCAGGGGCACGTCCGGGCCCTGCCGGCGAATCGGAGGGCGGCATCTGCCGGGTGGCTCCCGGGTCTTGAAGAGCAGCGGCGATAGCCCGGCCCGGATACCCGCGGCCGGGCGCCGGCTCTCTTCGAACGGATGGGACGGAGAGGATGCCATACCCGCGGCCGGGTAAGGTTCATCTCCTGTGCCGACGATTCTGCCCTGATCGCCATGCCGTACTCGATCGTGACGGGAGATCTCTTTGCCGGCCACGACGACCCCGGCCATCCCGAGTCACAGGCACGCCTCGATGCCGCGCTTGCCGGGGTGCCGTCCGGCGCCCGCCGCATAGCCCCGGAGCAGGCGACGATCCGGGATATCGAACGGGTGCACACCGGGCGGCATATCGAGGCCATCCGCACGCTCTGCCGGGCCTGCCCCCCGGGCCGGGCCTGTTACATCGACCCGGACACCTACGTCACCGGCGAATCGTTCGACGCGATCCTCTACGCGGCCGGAGCCGCTCTCCAGGCAGCGGAGCGGGCGCTCGAGGGAGAGCACTCTTTCGCCCTGGTCCGCCCGCCGGGCCACCACGCCACGCCGGACCGGGCGATGGGGTTCTGCATCTTCAACAACGTCGCCGTCGCTGCGGCGAAAGCGCTTCTGTCGGTCGACCGGGTTGCCATCGTCGACTGGGACGTGCACCACGGCAACGGGACAGAGAGGATCTTCTTCGCGTCGGACCGGGTGCTCTACTGTTCTGTCCACCAGGCGGGGCTCTTCCCGGGGACAGGCCGGCCGGACGAGCGGGGTGCCGGCCCGGGTGCCGGGTATACCGTCAATGCACCGCTTGAGGCGGGCTCGACCGGCGCCGACTACGCCCTGGTCTTTCGCGATCTCTTCATACCGGCTATCCGGCGCTTCAAGCCGGACCTCGTGATGGTCTCGGCGGGGCAGGATGCGCTCGCCGGGGACCCGCTCGCCTCGATGCTCCTCGAACCCCGCGACTTCGGGGCTCTTGCCGGGATGCTTGCGGGCGCAACACCCGGTGCTCTCGCCCTCGTGCTCGAGGGAGGTTACGGGCGGTTGCATGCCGGGGCCATCGGGGCGATCATTGCCGCCCTCGATGGAGCGCGTTTCGTCCCGGGCGGCGGTGAGCCGAAGGCAGGCACCCGAAAGCTCGTTATGGCACATACCGGTGCGGAGCGGGCCGTTCCTATCTGACCTGCACCCACCGGAATCATCCTCCCTCCCGGCGAATGGTGCGCGCCTCTGCTCGCCTCGCTTGCGGCAAGCCTTCTTGCTCTCACCCTCCTCACCATCCGGAGCGGGGAGACCCTTGGTTGCCTGGTTCCGCAGTCTGAAGGAAAGCGGATCCACGAGGCGCAGCTCGCCCGGGCCTACGACCCGGGGAGAGGCATCTCCGGGAAGGTCCGGGGCCTCTT
>MPOY01000077.1 GCA_001896715.1 Methanoculleus sp. EBM-46 | reverse complement strand
TGTTTCATCTTATCCATCGCGATACCCCCGTTTATTCCAGATAGTCTTTAAGTTTCTCCTTTGCCTTTCTCAGCTCTTGATTGAGCTCAAGCTGAAAGTTAAACTGCTTTTCCTTCCGAATTTTTGCCTCCAGCTTCGTTATATATGTCTCCAGCCTGTCTATCTCTTTTGCTATCATCACCGCATCTCGTATATCCTCTGCCTTTTCCAAGTTGAGTCTATCGCCGGCAATCTGGGATATAAAGTTCTCATATATCCTGTCGAGATCGAGGCCTTCTATGTTTAGAGTCAGTTTGTCGTAATCGGTCCAGTCGGTGCGGTAATAGCTATTTACTTTGAACTTGTCTTCTCTACTCTTGCTCTCTTCTTTGTAGCCGATCATTAACTGTGCCTGATCCCCGTATCTCAACACAAATAACAGATGATAAGGTATCACGCGGTCAATGGTGGCTATCAGGTTGTCGCTTACCCGCTGCTCTTTGAGGGTTATCTCGAAGACCTGTATCTCAGCCACATTTGCTCCCGGGCTCACATTTAGCGTCTCCGGAGAGAGTTTGTGGGTCCAATATACGCTCTCTATCTCCGTTACAAACATCTGTTGAATGCGATTGGAGACATCTAGTTTGTCGTAGAACTTCTGTTTCGGGATCTTCTTGTTAAACACTGTGCCTGCCGGAAAGTTAAGCATCTATCTCACCACCACGAAACAGATTAGCTCGAAGTCATCCAGCCCCGTTATGTTCATCTTTAGCGCGGTTGTCCCGCCCGCTTTGAACAGGCTGTCCAGAGCGTTGTCTGTTGTTACGTCTATTATCGAGGTTATTGTCTTCTGGAGCAAGTCGGAATACTTACGCATATCCCTGCCATCACGCGTTTCTTCGTTGAACTCATGGCACAGCTCAATTATCGGTTCAGTCTTTCCCCTGCAGAGCAATCTCAATAGATCGAGCGTTTTCTTCGGCTCCAGATGGTTGGATACGACATCCCCGCTTTCAGTTATGTAAACCATATAGAACGGGTGGAGCCTGTTCTGGTTCTTGGCGTTGACACCGTTGTTCAGGTTTTTCAAGACGTATATCACGCCGGGAGGCAATTCGTCGCCATTAGAGGGTACTATTGCGTGCATCCCGAACGGAGTCCTTTCTATATCTGGGTTATTTTTCACGTATCCAATTAGATCCATACGGAACTCGTTAAGGCCTAAATCCATAATGGATATTCCGCTTGTCATCTCCTCTATATCCACCACTTCGTGCTGCAGCCTTTCGAGTTGCTGCCTTCTGTATTCGAGATCACCCTTGTCGTCGTCTATGGGATTGTCGTCTCCCGTTGCAGTCATGACGGAGATTTTCATTCTTGTCTCGACCCTTGCTTTGAGGTTTATGTAGTCATCCAGGTCAATGTCAGGCCAGAAATTCACCAGCTGAATCACGTCATTCTTGCTTCCGATACGATCGATTCGGCCGAATCTCTGTATTATACGTACAGGGTTCCAGTGGATGTCGTAGTTTATGAGATAATCGCAGTCCTGTAAGTTCTGACCCTCAGATATACAGTCCGTCGCGATTAACATATCGATTTCGGCAATTTGATCCGGCATTATGAGGTGTTTCTCTTTGGACAGGGGAGAGAAACAAGTGAGCACCGTATTCAAATCGGTGTGGAGTTTCGGAATAGTCGTTTTGCTGCCCCCGCTTCCCGTTACCATAGCGGAATTCAGTCTGTAGTCACGCTTCAGCATTTTGCTTACGTGCTCATAGAGGTACTCGACAGTATCGGCAAAGGCAGAGAAAATGATTATTTTCTTGTTGTTCGGGTTTATAGGGTTCATTAGCTTATTGCGTATTGTGTCCATAAGCACGTTCAGCTTCCTGTCGTGTTCAGGCGTAATCGGTTCGATACCACAGAGGAGCTCCTCTAACACAGTCCTGTCCTGTTCGAGGTTGTTAAGCCATGTTTTGTAATCCATGTCTTCAAGGTTTATCTTTACAATTTTGCCGAAAGTGAACAAATCTGTGTTCTGATCGTCCATATCTAAATCGGAGTCTGAAAGATCGGACAGTGTTATCGCCTTTTCCGGGTCGAATTCCTTTACTTGCTCTATCGTGTTGTCTATAAGCTCAAGAATACGTTGCAGTGTCAATCTGAAGGCGTGCACCGAGCTCTCAAGACGCTTCAGAAGGTTTATTCTCATCAGAATAAGTATTCCGTATTCCCTGTCTGATTGCTTGAAGCGGACATTTCCCATATCCGAGCCATAAAGTTGCTCATACTTTGCCACTCTACTTGGAAGGATGAAGTATGAAGGGGTGTAGATACTGAGATTCAAAGACGACAGGTACTCGTAGATGTCGTTGTAGTCTATTACGTTAGGCAGATCGGTAAGGCCGCAGCGGATAGATATGGGTTTGTTCCGTTTGGGGAATGGGCCTATATCTGCTGTATCGTAGTACCGTTTTATATGCTTTCTTGACCGGGCGATAGTAACGCTGTCTAGTAATTCAAAGAAATCGAAATCGAGCATCCTGAGAAGGTTTTCCGTTGTTCGGGCTTCGACGGGCATTTCACTCCACTTGTTAAAGGCAGCCTGTGCCTGTCTGAAGATGGTGTCGATCGTGGCTTGTGTATTCAACCTCTCGTTCAATATGTCTTCGTCACCCTCATATGCCAGCGCCAGCTGGTTCTTCAGATCGGTAAAACGAGTGTTAACCGGTGTAGCAGAAAGCATAAGCACTTTGGTCTTAACACCAGATCTTATAACCTTGTTCAGCAGTCTTAGATAGCGGTTCTCTTTATCGCCGCCTTCTCCATATGTTCGGCCTCCGTTCCTGAAGTTATGCGATTCGTCTATAACGACAAGATCATAGTTGCCCCAGTTAATTCTGTCTAAGGGGATTCCATTTGTAGTTCCACGAGTGCGCGAGAGGTCTGTGTGGTATAGAACATCATAGCGCAGACGATCGGAGGCAATAGGATTATTGAGAAGATTCATCTTGAAAGTGTTCCAGTTGTCGTTCAGCTTCTTCGGACAAAGCACGAGGACGGACTTGTTCCTGTTTTCGTAGTATTTGATCACGGCCAGCGCTGTAAACGTCTTTCCGAGTCCTACACTGTCGGCTAGAATGCAACCGTTGAACTTCTCCAGCTTGTTTATTATTGATAGTGCCGCGTCTCGCTGAAAGTTGTAGAGCTTCTTCCATATCGCGCTATTCTTAAAGCCCGTGGCTTCGTTTGGCAGTACGTCTTCGGATATATCTTCGAGAAATTCGCTGAAGATATTGTATAGGGTCACGAAGTAGATGAACTCCGGGGGGTTCTCCTTGTAAACTGCGGTTATGTTTTCTATAACCTGCTCGGTAACATCCTGGAGCTTCTGCTGGTTCTTCCATACTTCATCAAACAATCTAAAATACTCTAGGCTGAAAGGCGGTTCGAACCTGTTGACCATGTTGTATATGCTGTTTCCCTTTTCGCAGCCGATATCCACAGTTGTGAAGCCGTTTACTGGCATATACGTTATCTGTTCGCTCTCACTCTTAACGTTGATAAACCCAACCATACTCTCAGTGGTGATGTTAGTCTTAAAAGAGGCCTTTCTCCGTATCCAGTCGGCACACTCTCTGGCTATCGCCTTCTGAGTCAGCTCATTTCTGAGTTTGATTTCGAATTCCGTACCGTAGAGGCTCTTCTCCCTACCAAGCTGGGGTATGTAGAACTCCCGTTTCTCTTTCTTTGCCCTGTCCATAACGAATGTCGGAGAGGTGAAGATGAATCTCAGCTCGTCAATACTCTCAAGCTGTTCCTTGAGGACCTGATACGCGTATATGGAGAAGCATGATGCGGCGATGTCTATCTTGCTCCTGCTACTTACGGTTGTTGTCAAGTCATCTTTCAGAGTCTCACGAATGTTGTCGATTATCTTCATTCAGTCACCATTCCGACCTATTTCGAGACCGGTAGAGTAGACGCTTATAGCAGTTGATCAATACAATTAGCCGGTTCATATAGATTATAGCCATTGTTACATTGGAATCCAAACAATGAAATTTGCTTGGATCTACAAAAAAATTATCTAGCTACTACAGCAAAGAATAACCGATCATCTGAGATTTATTGTGGAATTCTTTGCTCGACAAATAACCACTCCGTTAAAAAGCAACTCTAAAATATGTGAGAGGTGGGGCATGGCCAATTTTCTGACCGTTGCTCTTTAGCATTTTACAGGATCTATTTTTTCGAGTATTTCCGGGATATCCCATGCTGTGATAATTCCAATTGGCTTCTTATTTGGGTCACCGTTACTGGTTATGATGATGGCTTCGAGCTTCTTCCGATCTTTACTATGTTCATTGAACTTCTCCAGCACCGTGAATAGATCATCGTCGATTCCAACAAAGGCTGCAACTTCAGATGCCTCGGCATGTTCTAGAACCTCTCCGACTTCGGTGTTTCCGAACATGGCTATTCCTTCTTCGGAAATGTCTGATATGAATCTCGCTATTGCGTTTGTCGTCAGAATTCCTCTATATTCTTCACCGTCATATACTGGGATTTGCGAGTATGAATGCTCCTTGATATCTTTAAGGACTTTCTCAAGCTTATCGTGGATCAAGACCTTAACAACTTCTTTTTGAAAACTTCGTGCCTTCGGTGGATTCTTGAGAATGCGGGCTATGCTTTTTATTAAGCTGACCGTCGCCGGGTAAGGTTCCGCAATAGGATGACCGTCCGTCCTTTCGTGGGTTATAGCGTTACGCAAATCACCGAGCTCTCGTAGATCTGTCTCGTACTGCCTAACGGCCGGACTGGACATCTTAGCTTTGTCGATAAGTCGATAGAACGTATCATATTTGTTGTTGGACTTAGCCTGTCTTCTCAAGTATTTTTCGATCTCAGAAAAGGCACACATGAATTCTTCATAATTGCTCATATTCCTATCCTCCTTTGGAAATGATTTCCTACGCTTCAGACAATCGCATTCAGGGAATTCAACCCTCAATACCCAACACAAACCACAGCGGGCCTGCAGACGCTGCATGGTTCATAGCCCATCCGAACGGCCTCTGAAAGCGTTACCGGTATCTTGCTCTGGAGAAGATACTGACAGTGGTATTGGTGGTATTTCTCCCCGGTGTTCGTTATGTACACTACCGGGTCATAG
>MPOY01000425.1 GCA_001896715.1 Methanoculleus sp. EBM-46 | reverse complement strand
GGCGCCGGGGGCCAGCGGTCGCCGAATATATGCTCGTTGAGGTTCTCGCCCGATCCCAGGCCCAGCACGAACCGCCCGGGCATCATCGCGGCGGCGGTTGCGGCGGCCTGGGCGATGATGCCGGGGTGTATCCGCATCGTCGGGCAGGTGACGCCCGTCACCAGTTCCAGGTCCGCCGTCACCTGGGAGATGCCGCCGATGACCCCCCAGACAAACGGGCTCTCCCCCTGCCGGGTGGTCCAGGGGTGGTAGTGATCCGATACCATGGCAAAACTAAAACCGGCGTCCTCCGCCTGGCGGGCGCTACAGACCAGATCGAGAGGCCCGTGCTCCTCGCTCGCGAGTTTATATCCTATATCGACCATTCGCCATCACATCCATGCGGTGGGCGGGCTACCTCCTTCACCGCACGGCATATAAGTTTCCCCCGGCCCGGCACCAGATAAATACGTTCTCCGCCCTACAGTATAGTATGGCAACACCGGTTCTCCAGGTGGCGCTCGATCTCCTCGAGCTCGATCGTGCGGTAGAGATCGCGGATGAAGCGGTTCGTGGCGGTGCGGACTGGATAGAGGCCGGGACCCCCCTGATCAAGAGCGAGGGCATGCGGGCCGTGCGGACGCTCCGGGAGCGCTTCCCCGGCCGCGAGATCGTCGCGGACATGAAGATCGCCGATACCGGGGCCGTCGAGGTGGAGATGGCGGCAAAGTCCGGCGCCGGCATCGTCTGCATCCTTGCCGATGCGGACGACACCGTCGTCGCCGAGGCGGTCCGGTCGGCCCGGAAGTACGGCGTCCGGATCATGGCCGACCTCATCAACATCGACGACCCCGTCGCCCGGTCGCGGGAGGTTGCGGCGCTCGGCGTCGATTACATCAACGCCCACGTCGGCATCGACCAGCAGATGATAGGGCGGTCGTCGCTTGACCTCCTCCGCCGTCTTGCCGGCGAGGTCGATATACCCATCGCCGTCGCGGGAGGGCTCGACGCGACGACCGCATCCGAGGCGGTCGCCGCCGGCGCCTCGATCGTCATCGTCGGCGGAAACATCATCAAGGCCGCCGACGTGACCGCGGCGGCGCAGCGGGTCCGGGCCGCCATCGACCGGCCCGATATACGCCCGCGGGAGGAAGAGAGCCCCGATGTCGCCATCCGCCGGCTCCTTGAAGCCGTCTCTGCGCCGAACGTCACCGACGCCATGCACCGGAAGGGAGCCATGGCCGGCGTCGTCTCCCTCTGCGGCAGGGTGAAAGCGGTCGGCCGTGCGGTGACGGTCCGGACCGTCGCCGGGGACTGGGCAAAACCCGTCGAGGCGATTGACGTCGCCGGACCCGGCGACGTCCTCGTCATCAGTAACGACGGGGGAACCCATATCGCGCCCTGGGGTGAACTTGCCACCCACTCCGCGAAGAACCGGGGGGTTAGCGGCGTCGTGATAGACGGGGCGGTCCGGGATGTGGACGACATCCGGGAGATGGCATTCCCGGTCTTTGCCCGGGCGACCGTCCCGAACGCCGGCGAACCGAAGGGTCTCGGGGAGATCAACGCCGAGATCGCCTGCTGCGGTCAGGAGGTGCGGCCGGGAGACTGGATCGTCGCCGACGAGAGCGGTGTCGTGGTGGTCCCCCGGGAGCGGGCCTACGAAGTCGCTCGCCGGGCGATGGAGGTCAAGAAGACCGAAGAGAGGATTCGCGAGGAGATCCGGCGCGGAAAGACGCTCTCTGAGGTCTCGGAACTCCTGAAGTGGGAGAAACGGCATTGAGCGGGGGCCGGCGTCGGTGCGGCCCCCCGTCCCCGCGGTATGGTTATGCTCTTGTGGTCACCGGAAGAGGGACGCTTTGAGGAGTTCTCCGCCGCGATCGAGGATCTGCCGGACGGCATCCTCGACCTTATCCACGCGCAGGATAAGGACCGCCGCATCCTTCCCCGAGTAGGCGTAAGCGTACTCGATGTTGATCCCCGCATCCCCGAGGACCGACGCGACCTCCGAGAGGCCGCCGGGTTCGTCGCGCATCTTCACGCCGATGACGTCGGTGAACGATACCCGAAATCCTAGCCCCGTCAGCGTCCGGTGAGCATCCTCCGGCCGGTTGACGAGCGCCCTGACGACACCGAACCCGTTTGCCTCGGCGATGCTGAACGCAAATATGTTGATTCCCGCATCCCGCAGCGCACCGGCGACCGCCGCAAGGCGCCCCGGGCGGTTCTCCGAAAAGATTGAGATCTGTTTGATGAT
>MPOY01000618.1 GCA_001896715.1 Methanoculleus sp. EBM-46 | reverse complement strand
GACATCGGTGATGACCCGGGCCTTCCCGGTGGCGATCTTATCACCGATACTCTTTCCGACGGCAAGCACCTCCCCGCGTTCGTCGATACGGTAGGTCTCAAGGACATCTCCCGTCTTCTGCGACTGCACCGTCTCGGGTCGCGCCTGGACGATGAAGAGTTCCCCGGTCTCTCCGTCTTTTGCCCACTCAATATCCATCGGCACCGGTTTTCCGGCCTTTGCCGAGTAGTGGTCCTCGATCGTGAGCGCATACCCTGCAAGCGTCAGGATATCATCGTCGGCGATACAGAACCGTCTCTGGTCGGCATCCGGGACATCGACACGCCGGGTGACCTCCTTTGCACCCCCCTGGCCGTAGATCAGTTTCACCCGCTTCTCACCGAGGTTCTTCCTGACGATTGCCCGGTAACCTTTCCGGAACGTCGGTTTGAAGACGTAGAATTCGTCGGGGTTGACGGCACCCTGGACGATCATCTCGCCAAGACCGTAGGATCCGGTGATGAGGACGACGTCCCTGAAACCGGTGTCGGTATCGAGCGTGAATATGACCCCGCTTGCAGCGAGGTCGGAGCGGACCATCTTCATGATCCCGACCGAGAGGGCGACCTTGAACTGGTCGAAGTGGTTGTCTATCCGGTAGGCGATAGCCCGGTCGGTGAAGAGAGAGGCAAGGCATCTGACGTAGGCCTCCCGCAGCGCCTGGTAGCCGCGAATGTTTAAGTAGGTCTCCTGCTGGCCTGCAAACGAGGCCGTCGGGAGATCCTCGGCAGTGGCCGAACTCCGGACGGCGACATCGGCGTCGGGCCCGTACTCGTCGCAGAGCATATCGTAGGCCGTCTTGATCTCACCCCAGAGGTCATCGGGTATCCCGGCCGAGAGGATGAGGTCACGGGCCTTCCTTCCCCGCTTCGCGAGGTCGGCGACGTTGCTCCTGTCAACCCCCGCGAGGGTCTCCTTCAGGTCGTCGAGTACCCCTGCGGACGTGAGGACGTGCCAGTAACCATCGGCAGTCACGGCAAATCCGTCGGGTATCTTCACGCCTTTCGGTGTCAGTTCGCTGTACATCTCGCCGAGCGATGCGTTCTTCCCCCCGACGATGCCGACGTCCTCGTTCCTGACGTCGATGAACCAGCGGATGTAGGTTGCATCCTGCTTCATGTTCTTCCACCTCCGGCAGGCGGCGCCGCCGGCACCCGGTAGGTCCCGGCAACGACGTTCTGCGGGTTTCCGGCAAAGAAGGCCCTTATGTTCTCGATGCTGGTCGCAAGTATCCGCTCAAGCGCCTCACGGGTGTTGAAAGCGTTGTGCGGCGAGAGGATCGCCCGGTCCGAGTGCAGGATGGCGAAGCTCTCGAGCGCCTCCTTGAGCTCGGCCGCCGGGGGTTCGCCCGTCCCGGCAAACTCCTCCTCGATCCAGACCTCCTCGCCCTCGAAGGTGTCGAGCGCGACCCCCCCGAGGCGGCCTTCGTTGAGGGCGGTCGCGACCGCCCGCGTATCCACGACACCGCCCCGGGATGTGTTGATGAGAAACGCTGTGTTCTTGACCAGATATAACCGTTCGGCGTTGATGAGGTGGTGCGTGGCCTTCGTGTAGGGGACGTGCAGGCTGATGACGTCGGACTCTCGCAGAAGGTCGTCGAAGGCGAGGTAACGGATGCCGTAGTCCCGGGTGAGGTCGGGTTTCGGGTGTGGGTCGTAGGCGACTATCTTCATATCCGCCCCGTGGGCGATGCGGGCAAGGTGCGATCCGATGTGCCCGGTCCCGATCAAGCCGAGGGTTTTTCCGGCGATGTCCATGCCCTGAAGGCCGGTCCGGGAGAATTCGCCCCGGGCAGTACGCTCAAACGTCGGCCTGAACTTCCGGGCAAGGGCGAGGATGAGCCCGAACGCGAACTCCGCTACGGTGTTGTCGCCGTAACGCGGGACGTTGCAGACGGCTATGTTTCTCTCCCGGCAGGCATCCACGTCGATATTGTCAAACCCGGTGGAGACGGCGGCGACCATCTTCAGGTTCGGCAACCGATCGAGGATCTCACGGGTGACGTGCGATGTGACAAAGACCCCTAT
>MPOY01000455.1 GCA_001896715.1 Methanoculleus sp. EBM-46 | reverse complement strand
GCGGGGCAGCCGAACGACCGGCAGACGCCGCAGCCGGTGCACCGCTCCGGGTCGACCGCGTAGGCTTTGCGTTTGATCCCGCTCCTCCGCGCGGTGATGACGCAGGGCTGCTTTGCGATGATGACGCGGACACCCCTGCGCTCTTTTGCCCGGCGGAAGGTGTCGAGGAGGAGGGGCAGGTCGTAAGGGTCGACGGTCTCGACCCAGGAGACGCCGCAGGACCGGCAGATCGCTTCAAGCGATATGGGGGTGCTCTCTTCTCCGGTTGCGGTCACGCCGGTGTTGGGGTTTGGCTGGTGGCCGGTCATCGCGGTGATCCGGTTGTCGAGTATGACGACGACCATGTCTGCGTCGTTGTAGACGGCGTTCAGGAGGCCCGGTATACCGGTGTGGAGGAACGTCGAGTCGCCGATGGTCGAGACCACCGGATGCGTCTCCCCCGATCGGGCGATGCCGCTCCCGACGGTGATCGAGGCGCCCATGCAGATGGTGGTATCGACCGCCCCGAGCTGGAGGCCGAGGGTGTAGCACCCGATGTCGCTTGGGAATATGCCGTCGCGAAAGACCTTCTTCATGGCATAGAACGTCGGCCGGTGCATGCACCCGGCGCAGAGGATAGGCGGCCGGGGCGGCACCCCCTGGACCGGTGCGACCGCAGGGAAGGCGATCGTGGGTGCGATGCCTGCCCACGCAAGAGCGGCCGCGACGGTTGCCGGGGTGAACTCTCCCTCGTACGGCACCGTGCCGGTCAGCTTCCCGACGACCTCCGTTCTCGTCGCAACCTGGCGAACCGCCTCTTCGACGACCGGGGAGAGTTCCTCGAGGACGAGGACCTTTTCGTGCCGGTCGACGAACTCTCTGAGCCACTCCTCGTCGATCGGGTAGGCGCCGACGATCGCAAGCGAGACGTCGTCGGGGAGGACCTCCTGGACGTAGGCGGCCGCAACGCCGCTTGCGATGACGGCGGTCCTGCCCCGGACGGCGTGGCGGTTGTAGCCGAGTTCGACGAGCCTCTCTTTGAGCGCTTCCTGCTTCTCGTTCAGCTTCTTGTGCAGGACCCGCGTGTGCGCGGGGATGACCACGTACTGCCGGGGGTCGCGGTGGAAGGCGGCGGTCCGGTGTTCGGTGCCGATCTCCCCGAGGGCGACGTCGCTCTTTGAGTGGCATATCCGGGTGGTGGGCCGGAAGATCACCGGGAGGCCGAACTCCTCGGAGAGGGCGAAGGCGTCCCGCAGCATGTCGTGCGCCTCCTGTACCGACGAGGGGTCGAGGCAGGGGAGCCGGGCAAAGTGCGCGTAGCGCCGGGTGTCCTGCTCGTTCTGGGAGCTGTGCGCGAAGGGATCGTCTGCGGAGAGGACGACGAACCCGCCGGTCACCCCGGTGTATGCGCTCGTCATCAGGGGATCGGCCGCGACGTTCAGCCCGACGTGCTTCATGGTGCAGAGTGCCCGGAGACCGCACCATGCAGCGGCGAGCGCGTTCTCAAAGGCGACCTTCTCGTTCGTGGACCACTCCACGGTGAAGGGGCGGTCTTCCTGCACCCGGAGAATATCGATCACCTCTGAGGACGGCGTTCCCGGGTAGCCGCTGGCAAAATCGACGTTTGCCTCAAGGCATGCGTGAGCGATGCCCTCATTCCCGAGTAAGTATCGTACAGCCATTGTTCAACTCAACTATACTTCTATCATCGGTTTTCAACATAGCGCTTTGGATGCACGCCAAAACAATTAAGTGCTATTATGGCGGATATTGTAGGGTAGTCCTATTGGGCCCGTAGCATAGCCGGTGGTGCACCCGGCTGATAACCGGGAGGTCATGCGTTCGAATCGCATCGGGCCCATCGTTCTTTTCATCAAAGCGCACTGGATTCCAGCGTAGCTCACCGATGCCCTTCT
>MPOY01000054.1 GCA_001896715.1 Methanoculleus sp. EBM-46 | reverse complement strand
TCCCTCGCGTTCCGGGCATATGGACGGTATAGAAAATTATAAGCAGGCATAGACGGAAAAGACTACTATGTGTGCCCGCTTTTTGGAGCGCTTTTTCAAACCTACGCCGCATATCGTCGAAAGCCCGCCACCACCGTCGATCTCCCATGGACCGGGCGAGGGTGTTCCCGAGTACCGGGTGAAACCCTATTTTATCGTGGCGTCTGTTGAGATGGGTAATACCACGACAAAGTGTATCCTGACCGGCACGAACCTGGAGACGGGCCGATCTTACGTCATCAACAAGACCGTGACCATGAGCCGGGATGTCCGGCAGCCGCGACCCGGTGAGACGATCTTCGGGGAGACCCTGGACGGCACGGAGCTGACCCGGGAGTCGGTGACGGACCTGGTGCGCGATACCCTGATCCAGTGTCACAACGAGGCTCACCTGAGCATAAAGGACGATCTCGACTTCGTCGTCAGGAGCACCGGCGTCGTGGCGGCGATGGATTCTCCCGACCAGGTCGGGGACTTCGTCATCGCTCTTGCAAACGGTTGCCTTGACGCGGGTGTTCCCCCGCGGAAGATGACGCCTCCGATGTCGATCGACAACCTTCCGCCGAAACTCCGGCAGTTCTCGTTTGCCGACCGGGTGGTCTTCGTCGGCGCGGTGGCCGGCGTCGTGCCGCCGGTCGGGTGTACCGGCGTCGAGATGGTGGCAAACGAGATGGAGGGGGAGCTTGCGATGGCGGGGATAAAGGAGGGCGCCAAGTGGACGGCGGTCGACTTCCGGAACCCCTGCATATCCATCGACTTCGGAACGACGCTTGACGGGCGGATCACGAGCGACGTCGCGCGCGACGACCCGAACCCGTTCGCCCAGACGGTCGGGAACTTCTGCGGGCTTGCCGGGGCCATACCGGACGCGATCGTCCGGGGCACCGGGCTCGTGAAGGGGCGGACGGGGACGGCCCTCGATCTCTTTGGCGATCACAGCATCAAGGGCATGTTCGGCGGTCGGAAACGTTCGGTCGTCGAGGAGTACGTCGACCGGTGCCACGAGCATATCGATATCCGGATCGTCCCCCCCGATCGGACGAGGTTCGGGCGGGTGCCGGTCTGCGCGGAGGTGGCCGACAAGTCGGGCGTTGCCCTCATCGGGTGCGATACGGGTGTCAACGGGAGCGAGACGCCGGCTCTTGAGACGATCGGGCACGAGATCTACGAAAAGCACGGCATGGGCATGCTGACCGAGGTCGTCGACCGGGTCTGCGCGAAGATGGCGCTCCGGCTCATCGATGTCGCCATCGCAAGGGGGCACGTCCCGCCGAACTCGTCGATAGGGTTCACCGGGCGGGCGGCGATATCGGGGCGAAAACCGGAGTACATCCTCGAGGGAATCACCGAACGGAACCTCTACGATACTCCAAACGACCACCTGGTCTTCGTGGACGACGGTCTGGCCCGGGGTGCGGCGCTGATGGGGCGGTGCATGAACTCCCTCGGAAAGCCGAAGGCTCCGCTCGGCGGCGTGCGGGGAGGGCCATGTATTATGTCCCGCCGGATCAAAATAGGAAAGTAGGATATGATACATGATGGCTGAAGAAGAACTCTACGATCTGCTCGTTCCTCCGGGCGTACCCCGGAAGATGCTGTACGACGTTGCCGAGAAGTACGACGTGGAAGTGGTGCGGCGGCAGCAGAGGATGGCGTTTGCGAATATGGAAGGGGACGCACGGGAACTGATCGCGTTCCGCGGCAAAAGGGAAGTCGTCGAAGAAGTGCAGAAGTATCTCTTTACGCGGCTCAAAGAGTTCATCGAGGAATAGGTGCAGCAACCCTGCAGCATTCTTCTACGAACAACTCGATCTCTTTTGTCGAGCACGCCGCCGGCAGAGAGCCGGGGATGTGACTCTATCATCCATCCAGCTCAATCTCCGGGATGATCGCCGCGCCCTCAAAATTCCGGCCCCGGGGCGATACCGCCGGCTCTCCCCGTCGCCTCCCTGTGCCCGGCCGGCCATATCCGGTCTTTGCCTCCGGGCCTGCCGGGCCTTCGTGGCGGGTACTGTGCGC
>MPOY01000140.1 GCA_001896715.1 Methanoculleus sp. EBM-46 | reverse complement strand
GATGAAGTGTTTGACAGGGCCATCAAAAACCTGGTCGATTTACTTTTCAACCGCCAAAAATACCTGGCAGCAACCGAAAACAACTTCTCCATAGGAAGTGAAAAATTCGGTTACGGAACGCTAGAAGGAATTCTCAGAGAACTCCTCTCTAGTTGCATTTCCTTGTGAATAGTCATCGCTATGCAATTGACACTTTTGAAGGCAGAGGCTCCAAACAAACTGAGAGAAGGTGACAAAACGAAACACGTCCGGCATATCGTCAGAGTTTCTTTTTTTATAGCGCTTTTCGTCGTTCTTTCTCTGTGTGGTTGTAAAACCGACGGGTTAACGACCGTAACCGAAGTCATAGATGGCGATACGATAGTCGTAGAATCTCTGGAAGCCGGCGTACGGCTTATAGGAATAGACGCTCCGGAACTCAGAGACGGCAGCAAACCGGCCGGCCAGTACGCCCAAGAGGCCAGGCTTTTC
Organism: Methanoculleus sp. EBM-46; assembly: GCA_001896715.1. GTDB lineage: Archaea > Halobacteriota > Methanomicrobia > Methanomicrobiales > Methanoculleaceae > Methanoculleus. The sequence goes on along the minus strand of MPOY01000140.1, from coordinate 937 downwards.
ATTCTTGAAAGTTTAAAGAATGGGAACTCTAAAGTCAAGCTCGAACTCCACGGGAAGGACAGTTACGGGCGGAACCTGGCCTACGTCTTCACTCCAGACGGAAAGATGCTGAACACGGAGCTCCTGCGCAACGGACTCGCCAGACCCCTTACTTATGAAGAGACCTCCCATTACAACGACAAGATTGTATCGGCGTATCATGAAGCTTTCAAGAACAGGAAGGGAATCTTCAGCTCTTACAACACTCTCAAAACCATTGAAGCCTCAAAGATCAAAGATAATCTTAAGCCTTACAGCCAGGGTGGATTCCTGGGAAAAATTGTTTGGGTAGAATTTCTCGTCACCGATACATCAAGGCTTTCTATAAGCGGTAAGGACATAATAGTTAAAATCCGACAGGAAGAAGCCGATCTCTTCATGCCGGAGGGATTCGATTTCAATAAGCTTTATCGAAAAACGGTGAGAGTTTACGGAGAAGTCTGGGAGGACAGCTCGGGAAAGGCATCGATACTCCTTAGAGATCCGGCCATCGAGATCGGTAATATCTCGGATTTCGTCTATCAAAGATCGAACATCGCCGATATTGTTTATGCAACTCAATTTTTAAGCTTTTAGAGAACCTTCTCTTTTATCTTTAGTGAACCCGATACTTCAACTCGAGAATATTTTAATCCCTGACCCCATATATTCAAATATCCATGCTTAATTGTTGATTTATTCGCGATAAGTTAAGGTTCATTTTCTCGTTTAGTATGTCCCTTATTGGCTAATACAATCCACGTTAATCCGAAAGACTCTCTATCTTATTCACTGAAAGAAAAACACGGGAATATACTTCACCTAAGAACGATTCGAGCCTGCAAAGGAGGCTTCAATCTTCGGGAGGTGACGTTATGAAGAAACTGCTATTAATTTCCACCCTTGTGATTTTCGCGCT
>MPOY01000555.1 GCA_001896715.1 Methanoculleus sp. EBM-46 | reverse complement strand
GTTTCCATCCCACATTGGTTCTCGCTCAACAGCCTTTATTACAAGAATTATACAGGATTACAGGGGGCAAAGTCAAATCTTCTTGCGAGAATCGGATACAGATTTCAAGAGCCGGTCAGTCCACATTTTCGCCTGCCCTTACGAAGTACGGCTCTTTTGCGAAAATCGGGTACAGACCCCAGGAGCTGGTCAGTCCCCATTTTCGCCGCCGCGGTTTTCTGCAAGTCGGTTGACCTTCCGTAAGTCGTGTTTCTGTAAACTGTATTAGAGTTATTCAAAATAAGTCTAAAAGATAGAACAGGAAGGAGAAAGCGGCGAAGATGGTATACAATCGATCCGACGAGGTGAAATTACGTTGATGTTAATGCGTATCTGCGTTATTCACGGGGGATGATAACCGAAATCGCTAATTCTGATCAAATTACTCGAATAAACGAAGTTAACCCCTTTCGAAGAAACGAAAAGCGATGCGACAATAAGCATAGCGTACGAAGCTCTGAGATCGTTTTTTTGAGAATACTTGCGAGAGAGGGTCAAACATTAAGTCGGGTGAGTGAAATATGAAAAAAACCAGGTTATAAGCAAAGCATGAATAAGGGTTATTTTAAGGTGTTAACGGTTTTTCCGTTCTTGCTACAACCGTACTTAAGAGCATACCGCCACCCCGTTCAAGTGGGGACTAGTTTCAGAGCGGAAGAGCGAGAAGAGTAGAGAGTAAGAGAGGAAGAGAGAGAGAGAAGAGAGATATGTGAGAATTCTCGCCTTCTCGTGAGCGAAGCGAACTCTCGATGCTCTTTCTCGGCTCTTACCAACGATCCACAACGTACAACCAACAACGGTTCTTAGTAGGAGCACTACGGGATGGCAGTGCAGGGGCATTAGCGAGATGGCGTCCTTTGGAAGAGCCAGTAAGAGCCACTGGGACCATGGTATGGCAAGAGCGAGAAAACGATGATGCTGCGAAAATCGGGTACAGACCCTAGGAGCCGGTCAGTCCCCATTTTCGCCATTTTCGCCGGAGCCATTCGATGTTCGAAAGAGCGAGATCCCGTATGAGAGCACTACGGGATGACACGGGATTACAGAGTCGGAGATTGAGATAACGGCGAGAAAGATGGAGAGTCTGCCCGGGAAAACCATGGATGACAGGATCGGAGATCGGCATAACAGCGATAAGACAAGTTGTATCGATTACGAGATTACCACCACATGTGAAGAGCTTTGTATTTTTCATCAGCCATAAGGCTTCTTATCAGCTTATAGCATTCCGTGAGAAGCAGTGTGTTGTATGACACCTTTCTTTTGAGGGTAGGGTGAAATACTGTCTCTTCCATGAAGTCGTCGAAGTTTTGTACGTATTTTTTCATCCCTTCGGTTGTGAGAAGCGTCGAGTTCAGATCTTGATCAAAATCGTTTTCAGCGATCATGTTTTTATTGAGAAGCGATACGATCAATCTGTCGATTATAACCGGCTTGAATACCTCGCTTATATCGAGTGATAATGAGAATCGCATTTCGCAGGGTTCGTGAAGGTAACTTACGGTAGGGTCCAGCTGGGTCTGGTAGATTTTGTTTAGTGTTCTTGTGTATAGAAGGGTGTTTCCAAACGAGATCATACAGTTGAGGATTCCGAGGGGAGGTTGTTTGACTCTGGTGATGAATTCCTGACCTGTAAGTTGTGCGAGCAGTGGATAGTAGTTCTGTCTGAAGGCTCCTTCGACTGCCATTACTCCATTTATAGTCGTTGCATCGGAGAGACGTCTGCGAATTTCTATTAGCCCTTCTATTCTCTCTTTGTATCCATTGATTTTTTGCGACTGTCTTTGCAGTATTCGAAGCATATTGTGCATGGCACCGTCTATGAATTCACGGGCTATTTGCAGGCGATTAACAGGGTCGAGAAGGGTTTTCACCTGTTCGGTAAGCAGTTTTCCGGAGACTTTTTGTCTTCTCGGGACAAAGCTGCCTCCATACCAGCCATTGTGATTGAATACATGAAGAGCGATTTCCTTTTGTGATAGAAACGATAGAGCCCGGGTGTTGAGGTCCAGTTCGCCGAAGGAAGAAATGGATTCGATTTTCTCCACGGGTATGAACTTCTTCTTTCCCTCTCTTTCGAGAACCAGGGTGTTATCCTGCCTGCCGAGTTTGCCGCTGGCGAAG
>MPOY01000162.1 GCA_001896715.1 Methanoculleus sp. EBM-46 | reverse complement strand
TCACCCCGCGAAGTCATCGTGGCGGTCCCCACAGGCTCCCTCCATGCCGTCGAGTTCATCGCCCGGAAGGCCGACCTCGTCGTCTGCCCGAACATAAGGACCGGCCGCACCTTCGCGGTGGCACAGGCCTACGAGCGGTGGCACGACATCACCGACCGGGAGGTGCAGGAGTTGTTGATCCAGGCCCGGGATATGGGGCTCTTTTGATAACCCGGAGCCGGAACGGTCCGGGAAACGGCCCCGGCACCACCCGCTGCCGGCGCCCCTGCTTGCGGGTGAGCCACGTCGCCGCCGCTTCGGGTTCACCGGGCCTTGGGATCCGGCCCCGATGTCCCGTACCGCAACAGGTATATACGACCTCCCCTCAGGGGTGCCGGAGAGGTGATGAGCATGCAGGACCTGAAGGTCGAGATCGATTTTGATCACTTTCCCCCCGAGTATACCTGTGATGGGGAGGGCATCTCCCCGCGGATAAGGATTACCGGATCAGGTGCGCCCTATCTTGCGATCATCATAGATGATCCGGATGCTTCGAAGGGCACATTCACGCACTGGGTTGCCTGGAATATACCGTCGACGGAGGAGATCCCACCGGGCATCCCCCCGGAGCCCCGGATATCCCATCCGGTCTCCATTGTCCAGGGGATGAACGACTCCCGGAAGACAGGTTACACCGGCCCCTGCCCCTCGAAGGGTGTGCACCGGTACTTCATACGGGTCTGGAGCGTCGAGAGAGAGCTCGATCTCCCGCCCGGATCCGAGCGGGTAGAGCTTACGGATGCGCTCGCCTCCGCCGCCACCGGCTACGGTGAAGCGATGGCGACTTACGGCCGTGAGAAGGTGCTCAAGTCCCCGCCGGCGACCCGAACCTGAGATCTCCTCCACCCCCCCTCCAATCTTTCGGGACTCCGCCCGGTTCGGTCTCCACCTCCCCCGGGCGAGAGGGTTATGGATCGCACGCCGCGCTCGTTCCCGCGGCGGGCGCCGGCAGATATATTCTTATCGATACCATGCAAGGATCCCTCCTCTCCATGGCCGGACAAACCTTTTTCACGTCCCCGACAGATCTCTACCAACGGAGACGTGCTGTATGCCGAAACTGACCGTGAAACTGGACTTTGAAGATTTCCCCGACGTTTACACCTGCAGGGGGGCGAACCGTTCCCCTCCCATCCGGGTGGAAGGGATCCTCCCGAACATCAAGTCGCTCGCGGTCCTCGCGACGACGAGCCCCGAGGAGGGGCCGTCGAAGGTGGCGTGGATCCTCTGGAACCTCCCGGCGGTCCCCCTGATCCCGGAGGGATTCCCGGCCGGCGGGGTGGTGGAGTCGCCGCTCCATGCCGTCCAGGGCACAAACGACTTCGGCACCGTCGGCTACCGGGGCCCCTGCCCGGAGACCGGGAAGGGCGAGGCCTACCTCTTCCGGGTCTACGCGCTCGACCTCGACCTTGCGCTCGCGCCCGGGGCGAACTGGGAAGAGATGATACGAAAGATGCAGGGGTCGCTGAACCAGTCCGGGGAGGCTATCGCGTTTGCCGTAAGGTAGGGGCGGGGGGTTCCCGCCAGAACAGGGGTGCCTGCCCCATCACATGGGTATGGGCGGGGCCTCTCTCTGCAGGGGCGGACTCTGCTTCTCGATATTCTTTGCGATAGCGGTCATCTCCTCCCCGAGCATGCGGACGATGTCGTCCATGGTGACGATCCCGATGAGTTTCCCGGCATCGTCGACGACCGGCATTCGCCGGATGCCTTCAGCGGTCATCTTCTGGATGGCCTCGTATATCCCCATGCTGTCCCGGAACGTGATCACGTCCCGGGTCGTGATATCCCCCGCCCGGACCTCGCCCGGATCCTTCTCGTGCGCCATCACCCGGATCGTGAGGTCGCGGTCGGTGATCACCCCTGTGGGCCGGTTGTCACCGGTGACGATGACGACGCTTCCCACGTTCTTCTCTCCCATGATCTTCGCCACCTCCACCGCCGGCGTATCCGGCGAGACGGCGACGACCTGCTCACGGCAGCATTTCACAAGTCCCATATCGTTACCTCCTCTGGCGCCTCATCCATGCCGGTATGATATATGAACGTAACCCGTACACCCCCGGCCTTCTCCCC
>MPOY01000342.1 GCA_001896715.1 Methanoculleus sp. EBM-46 | reverse complement strand
GCTCTGACCGTCCCCGGTCTTGCCTATGTCTCCGGCGACTACAACCACATCGTCCATCACACCGACACAATCCTGGCTCATACAAGGATCGCGAGCGTGCTTCCCCTGGGGCAGTTCCTGCCAGGGTCGTCCTGACCATCCCCGGAACCAGCCTCCATTGAGACGGTGAAGAGTGCCGGCGATGACTCCTCCCCACCCGGGCTGAGCAGACGAAGATTGATAGTCCCTGCACCCAGAAAGAGGAACATATGGGTGTACCAGGAGAACACTCCATCGTCGATGAGCACGGCAACCGGATCGCAGTGATCCTTCCCCTGCGGGAGTACGAACAACTCCAAGAAGACCTCCACGACCTTGCTGTTGTAGCGGAGCGGTGTGAAGAACCGACCATCGAGTTCGGTGAGCTCAAGAAACGGTACGAGCAGTAATGGCCGGGTACGCATCCGTGTCTGGTCGAAAAGGATATCGCAGCAATTGTGCGCATTCCAAAAAATCCCCCAGGCCCGTGTTTTCGGCGCTGCGACTGCGATGAACGTCGAACGGGTTCTGTTGTACCAGCATACCAGAGATCGAATCGGCAGGCAGGGATATCCTCAAGATCGAGCACCCTGCGGTAAGAGAATTCTTTCGACACTGTCGAAAGAATTGATCCGGTCACATTTCGTAGAACATCTCCAGACAGAGGCCAACCCCCTGCCGGCAAAATCTCATATCCTGTGACGGCAAAGAGTTCTCATCGGCAATCCCGGAGGTGATCGAGGGTGAAAGAATATCAATCCATCAAGCCGAAAGTCCTGGCCCGCATCAAGCGCGAGCTTCCGGTCCTCCGGGAGAGATACGGCATCGAGACGATCGGTATCTTCGGCTCCGTGTCGCGCGGGGAGGACACACCGGAGTCGGATCTGGATATCATCTACTCATTCCGCCCGGAAATGGACACGTATGAGAATCTGTTGGATCTGGGAGATTTTCTTGAGGACCTCTTCTTGAGAAAAGTGGATCTGGTCTCCGTC
>MPOY01000468.1 GCA_001896715.1 Methanoculleus sp. EBM-46 | reverse complement strand
ATATATTTTCAAATCGATTTCAACCATCTTTACCCGCTAAACACCGCTATGCCTTGATGTACAGTCTTTTATCTGCTAAACGTTGGGACAGTAGTGATCCCAAGTGATAGATATGTTCCCGGACTTCCGTATGAGGCTGAAATTGGATAAGAAAACCGGGAAAGTAATGTACGGCGCCGACATTCAATCGGTATTCGATATTTGCTGGTACACCTTTTCCAGAATGGTAGCTGACGTTGCGCCGCCGGTGGATGAAGACCTTAACTATTTTGAATCTCAAGGCTCCATACTGTCCTGCCTTGCCTGCGGCAAATACTTTGTGCGGCATTCAAGCCGCCAGCTATATTGTAATAACTGGGACTGCCAGGCCGAGCGTAATCGCAGAAACAGGCGAGCGAGCTATGCTCGGAAGAAGGCGAAGGAAGTAGAAAACAAGGAATAAAAATTAAACTCACTACCATGCCGGGTATGTGTGTGACGTTGTAAATGCTTTCGGATTAAAACTTATTCATGCATTTATTGAAAATTTAACAGAAATGTGATATCCTTTGCATAACAGCTCTTAATTGGAGGTATAACTTATGGCTGTAAGTTATAAGAAGTTGCAACACTTAATGATTGATAGAAATATATCTAATGCTGAACTTATGCGTAGAGCAAACATATCAGCAAATATAATCACGAAAATTAGAACAGGCCAATATATAGCGTTAGATAAAGTGGAAAGCATTTGTTTGGCAATGTGCTGTACACCTAATGATATTTTGGAGTTTGTTCCGGACGAGGAGCAGATGAAAAAATGCCGAAACAAGTAAAATCCAAGAAGCGCGTAGCTGAGCATGGCGAGGTTTTTACAGCCGAACGCGAGGTTAAAGCCATGTGCGACTTGGTGAAACAGGAAACTGAAAGAATTGACTCACGATTTTTGGAGCCTGCCTGCGGTAATGGAAATTTCCTTGCAGAAATACTTTCAAGGAAGCTGGCTGTTGTGAGGAAAAAATATAAAAAAAGCCCTTATGATTGGGAGCGCAATTCACTTCTGGCGCTGGGCAGCTTATATGGAGTGGATTTACTAATCGACAACTGCATTGAATGTAGGCAGCGGCTATTTGAAATGTGGGATAAGGAATATAAGGCTATATGTAAAAAAGAGTGCAATGATGACACCCGCGAGGCCGCCAAGTTTATTCTTTCCCGTAACATCGTTTGCGGCAATGCGCTGACGCTCAAATGTGTCGATGAAAATGGAAAGGATACTAATGAACCTATTGTTTTTTCCGAATGGACTTTTCCATTTAATGATGCTCTGATGCAGCGCAGCGATTATACCTTTGCCGAACTGCTGGCTGCTGAAGAGGAAAGGCCTAAACGTAAAAAGAAAAAAGACGAGCCTGAGCAAATATCACTCATGCTCGATGAGGATATAAGAGAGGCGCCCTCGGATGAAGGAGTGTTCCTGAAGAAATGCATATCACATTATAGGAGGATACAGGAAAATGGCTGATACAGGATTATTTAATAATGTATACAATCCGGACGTGCTGTCCTGCCTTGCAAATCTCTCAAACGATGAGGTTTTTACTCCGCCGGACGTAGTAAACGCTATGCTTGATATGCTGCCGCAGGAACTCTTTCAAAACCCGGATACCACCTTTCTTGATCCCGCCTGCAAAACCGGTGTTTTTCTCAGGGAGATTGCGAAAAGACTAATAGTTGGTCTTGAACCACAAATACCAGACTTGCAGGAACGGGTTGACCATATATTAAAACATCAGTTATACGGTATTGCAATTACCGAGTTGACAAGCCTATTATCTAGGCGAAGTGTTTATTGTTCAAAATACCCTAACAGCGAGTTTTCAGTGACAAGATTTGATAATACCGAAGGTATTATTCGTTTTAGAAAGATACAACATACATGGAAAAATGGAAATTGTGTCTTCTGCGGAATATCAAAGAAAACTGAGCTTGGTAGAGATGAGCGCGGAGATACATTAGAAGCCCATGCCTATGAATGGATTCATACTCTAAAGCCAGAGGAGATATTTAATATGAAGTTTGATGTAATTATATCAAATCCACCTTATCAGTTAGAAACAGAAGGGGCTGGAAAGCAGGCTAAACCGATATATCACCTTTTTGTCGAACAAGCTAAAAAATTGAATCCTCGCTTCTTAACTATGATTATACCATCTCGCTGGTTCTCTGGTGGTATGGGCCTTGATTCTTTCAGGGATATGATGATGCAGGATACACATATAACAAAGTTGGTCGATTTTGCAAATGCTAAGGATTGTTTTCCTCAGAATAGCATTAGTGGGGGTGTTTGCTTTTTTTTGAGGGAACGTGATCGAACAGGAGATTGTGAATTTACAAACATCAGAAATAATTCAGTAAATACAGTTATAAGAGCATTAAATGAATTCCCGGTCATTGTTAGGTATAATGAAGCAGTTTCGATCATTCATAAGGTTACTGCTAAGAATGAGGAAAAACTAGAGAAAATTATTAGTTCTCTTATGCCATATGGTCTATCTACAAATTACCGAGGAAAATCAATTAAATCACAACCGGACGATTTAATATTGCACTCAAGTCAAGGGATTACATATATAAGCCCCACTGAGATTAATAAAGGATTTGACTCTGTATATAAATATAAAATTTTAATAAGTAAGACTGGCTCTGAGCACGCAGGCGAACCTGGTAAGGATGGCAGTTTTAAAGTATTAACTTCTTCTTTAAAAGTAATAGGTCCTGGCGAAGTATGCACACACTCATATTTTATCATAGGATGTTTTGACGAACAAAAAATAGCAGAGAATACATTAAGCTATTTAAGAACAAAGTTTGTGCGTTTCTTAATACTTCAGTCTATGAGTTCAATTAATCTTTCAAAGCTTGTATTTTCATTTGTTCCAATGCAAGATTTTTTAAAATCTTGGACAGATGAAAAACTGTATATAAAGTATGGTTTAAATCAGGATGAAATTGACTTCATTGAATCAATGATTAAACCGATGGACTTAGATGGAGGTGACGATAGTGGCAAATGAATTCTTTATTCAACGGCCTGCGATCACACCAACCATCTATGTGTATGAACTCGTTGGCGTGGCCTCTCACAAGGGATACATAAAAATCGGATATACAGAACGGGATGCAGCTACCCGCATCAAGGAGCAGCTGCACACTGCTGCTGTTCCTTTTAAGATCCTCTATCAAGAGAGCGCCATGAGGGAGGATGGCTCTGTCTTTACT
>MPOY01000308.1 GCA_001896715.1 Methanoculleus sp. EBM-46 | reverse complement strand
CTTGGCGGCGGCTACGCCCTCGTTCCCGGGCTGCTCTACATATTCGGCGCCCCGGTCGCGGTCACGATGGGAACGTCGCTTGCATCCATGATACCGATGGCGATCCTTGGCGGCGGTATCAAGCTCGTGGAGGGTTACGTCGCCGTCGGGGCGGGATTGACCCTTGCCGCCGGGTCGATCGCCGGCGCCCAGGCGGGGGCTGCGACGATTCACCGGTTCCGGCCGGAGACCCTGAAACTGATCTTCGGTTTCTACTTCCTCTACGCTGCAATCCGGTTTATCACCGGATTCTTCGGCGTCGGGGTGCCGTGAGTCAAGGTTTTTAGCGGGCAACCGCCCATATCCTAATATCGATACGCAGTGGGAGACCGGATATGGAGTGGAAAGATCTTCTCCCCGTTCTTGCCGGCGGGCTTGTTATCCTGGCCGTCGCCCTCGTAGTGAAACCCGCGCTCGTCGGAGGACCTGCAACTCCCCCCGGTTCGCTCCCGCCGGCATACGTCCCGCCCGCTCCTCTGCCGGCGGCGACGCCCTACCCCGAAGACGGTGCGGTCTACACCCGGGATTTCCGCTGGACGGCGATCGACGGCGGCGTCCTGACGACAGAGGTCAGGGTTCCGGAGGCGCTCTTTCGCAATCACCGGGAGACGCCGCGGATCGAAGATCGTCTCGCCTATGGACGATATGTGCTTGCCGATGCCGATCGGCCGATTCTTGAAGATCTCGTCCGCCAGATCGCTCCCCCCGTTGCCAGTCCGGATGCAGAGTACTATCGGCTGATGAACGTTGTCTTCTTTGTCCAGCAGATCCCCTACGAGTATGATAACAGCACGAACTCTTACATCGAAGGCGTCTTCCCCCGGCACGCCCTGCACATCGGTGATGGTATCGAGTATCAGAAGTATCCTGCGGAGATGCTCGTTGACGGGAAAGGTGACTGTGAGGATGCCGCCATCCTGATGGCGGGGCTCATCGATGCCCTCGGCTACGATGCGGTGCTGCTGAGATATCGGGGCGACACGAAACTCGGTATCGCGGGCCATATGGCTCTCGGTATCCAGATGAACGAGTTCAATCCCTACTACGCGAAGTACACGCCGAGGTACTTCGAGCACGGAGGGAAACACTACTACTACATTGAGGGGACGGACTATCTCAAATTCTCCACGGGGAACGTGACATCCTGGGGGAAACCGTTCCCCATCGGGGATGTCGACGGCACCGGCATCGAGGCCGTGAGGTCCAGGACCCCGGAGATCATCCCCCTGCGTTATACCCCCGCACCGGCCGAATACCGTATCCGCTCCGTCGGGCTGCCGGCAGGAGGGGGATGAGGACCATGGATATCACTGTCCCGAAACTTCCGACTCTCCCGAAGCTTCCTGCCATCGCGACCAACCGGCGGCAGGCGCTCATCGCCGTCGGGGCGGTGATTGCTGTGGTAGCCGCCGCCTTCATCGGGTGGACACTCTTTACCGATTGGACCGAAAGCCGGCAGGTTGCGGTCTTTGGCAGCCACGTGGCGGCATCGGAGGCCGACCTTGCCCGGGTCTCCGCGAAGATATCCTCCCACATGAGTTTTCGCCCGGAGGCCCCGTCGATTGCGGAGTCCGATGTTGTAATGCGGGAGTTTGCGGCCATAGCGACGTACGGGCAGGCGGTCACGACCTACCACCGGCGGATCATCGGGGCCGACGAGGTCCCTGAAGCGTATATTGGAGCGCAGTCGGCCTACATCCGGGCGCTCGATTGCCTGAACCGCGCGTTCTCCCTCTGGGCGTCGGCCGCGGCCGCCTACGACGCAGGAGCCTATACCTCGGCAAAAGATGCCCTTGTAAAGGCAGATCAGGCATGGAAGGAGTACGTCGCCGCGACAGGAGACTACAACCGGGAGCTCCGGAGAGCAGAAGAAGGGGAAGAGGCCCCTCCCGTCTAGACGAGATACTTCTCCGGGATGAGAATGGTGAGCTCGAACGACTTTACGGACTCAGAACGGATGATGAAGTAGTAATCCCGGAATCCTTCGAGGATCATGAATCGCTCTTTCTTCTCTCTGGGCATTCCGCCCTCGTACGGAAAGCTGTTTCGGGAGTAACGTATGGTCTCGATGACGGCCCGGTTGGGGTCGTCCTTCTCATGGACATCGATCGTGAGCCAGGGATGTTCGCCCATCGGGGTTATGCTCACGTTGAAGGCCCAGTAGGGGAAGGGTATGTGGTAGGTCTCGGTGGCAAGAACGCCGGGAGGGTAATTGATGGTTGCCCTGGCGTAATCCACCATCTTCTCGGAGACCTTGATGTCGTCCGGCTGCTTTCCTATTGCGATCGTGGGCGTCGGGGTCGGTATCCGGTAGACCGCCGGGTCGACGAACTCCACCTTCCTCACTTCCTGCGTTGCGTTTCCCCGGACGGGCGCAGCCGGCGTGGGGGCGCTCATCCCGTCACCGGACATCTGCGGCTGCGCTGATGACGGCGCCGGGGTGAGGGAGGCTGGCTGCGTCTCGCTCCTCTCGCCGTCTGCCGTGCAACCGCAGGCGAGGATGGTCGCCGTAAGAAGGATCAGGAGCAGGATATGGCGCCCTTGCATGATGATCTCTTGTTTTGCGGCGTTATTAGAAGTTACTCTTTCGGACGGCCGAAAAAACCCCCGTACACGTTTCCGGGGGGTGTCGGTGCATCCGGACGGGATTGCAAAAAGAGATCTGTGCCGGTGGGGTGCTTCACGTTCCCTCAAGCGCCTCCATGGCAAGGCCCCTGAACGGCTCGCCCTCCCGGTCGAACACCTTCCACACCTCGGCGATGCCCGCCGGGTCGCCCAGTTTCAGCAGAGCTGCTGCGGTCAGGGCCCGGCAGCACTCCGACTGGCCGCTTTTGAGGGTGCCGACCAGTGGATTGACCGCCCGGGGGTCGCCGATCTCGGCAAGCGCCCAGATTGCCGGGTTCTTGAGTTCGTCATCCGCGACGAGCACGACCCCGATGAGCGGCTCCACCGCCGGCTCCCCGGTTCGGGCGAGCGCCATCGCCACGGTCCAGCGTGCATCGCTGCCGGCGGCAAGCAGGGTCTCCACCAGCGGCCCGACCGCCGGCGCCCCGATGGCCCCGAGGGTGCTGATTGCCTGCAGGCTGGTGTAGGTGTCGGCGTTCAGCATGACGTGTACGAGCTCCCGGACCTCTGCAGTGGTCTCCTCCTGTACCTCTCTCCTCTCGATGGTTTTTTGCATCTCTTCAACCTCCTGGTATGGACGCAGGATGTTCTGGATGTAAAATAAGCGTTTACGAACCAGAATCGCTGTGCGGTACTGCAGACCGGCACTGCCGGGCATAGATTTTTATATCCCCGGAGCTACGGCTATGTCGGAGCGTTTCGTGTCTTCTCCGGTTTCCCCTGTTCTTTTGGGAGACGTGTCGCTGCCGCCATCATCCCGATCACCCTGCCGCTCTCGGCCACGATAGGCGTCCCGAGGAGATCCACCGTAAACCTCGTGCCGTCCTTCCGGAGGCCGACGAGCTCGCCGTGCCAGGCTCCGCCGCCGATGACCGCCCGGATGATCATCCGGATCTTGTCGGGGTGCTCCCAGAACCCTGAGAAGGGCGATCCCTGCACCTCAACTGCCGCCGGGTAGCCCCAGAGGGCGAGGTACGCGGCGTTTGCGTAGGTCACCACGCCATCCAGAGCAAGGAGAGCGACCGCCCGCCGTGTGGAGGCTATCGCCCGGTCTTTGATGAGGAGCTCCTGCTCCTGTCGCCGCAGGTCGGCGATATCCGCGACGAGGAGGCGGTAGGCCCGGGCCTCTTCGGTGATGTCCTCGCAGGTGACGTACTCCGTCCCGTCGGGGAGGGTGACGGCTCGGGAGAGGATCGTCTTCTTCGCCCCGTCCCGGGATCGGACTACAAACGTCCGGGGTCTGATCTGGCCCGGGGCCGACCGCTCAAGGTCCGATCGCCAGGCCGCGACGGCTTCCTGCCAGTCGCTGTCGTCCGCGAAGATCTGCCGGACCCATTCGGTGGCCGTGACCGCCCTGCCCGTCTCGTAGCCGAAGATCTCAGAGAATCTCCGGTTGCAGTAGCAGAATCGCCTCTCGTGATCGATGAGCGCGATCCCGAAGGGGGATGCATCAAGCATGCTCCGGAACCGCACCCCGCTCAACCGGAGCCGTTCCTCGGTCTCGCGCCGGGCAATAGCGATGGAGACCTGGCGGATGAAGGACTCGATGATCTCTTTGTTCTCGACCTCCCTTCCGGGAGGGAGGAAGATACCTGTGATGCCGTAGAGACGGTCCCGCCAGACCAGCCCTGTGAGGCAGATCTTCACGATATTGAACCGTTCAAGGATCGCCTCGCAGATCTCCTCCGGGATCGCCCGAAAGCAGATGTCGTAGAACGGCCACGCGGATGGTTCGGGGCGGAGAACGAACTCCTGCAGGCCGCGCATCGAGAGGGGAGTCTGGTGATAGGGAGCTTCGAACACGATGGTGACCGGGAGGATCTGGCCGACCGGGTTCCGTCCAAGGAGTTCCGTGAGCCCCTCCCGGAACCCCTCGCCCGCGGTCGCCCGGATAGCGAACTGGTGTTCGGCCTCGCTGTAGGAGAGGATGTAGGCGTACGCTCCCGGCACGAGCTCTGCGAGGCGGTCGGCGATGTACTGGTAGATGTCCTCCACCGGTTGCAGGTCAACGAGATCTATCGCTGTCCGGGCGAGGAACTCCGTATTCCTGATGTATCGCTTCCGCTCGGTGATATCCTCGAGGATGAGGGTGCACCCTCTCTCCCCGCCCTCGAACGTCGTCGGGATCGCCTGCATCTGGTAGAAGGACTCGCTACCGTCATTCCGCCGGTGGGGGATATCGGCGATCACCTGCTCCCGCTCGAGGTTCTCGACGAGGGCGAGCGATTTCAGCGAAGAAACGACCGGAAGGGCCGCTTCCCGGAGGTTCCGGCCCACAAGTTCCTCCTTCGTACGCCCAAACCGTCTCAGGCACTGGTCGTTTGCCTGGACGATCGTGAGGTCGGCGTCGAGGACCAGGATCAGGTTTTTCGTGAAACAGAGAAACGCTGAGAGGGGTACGCGTTGCGCGACAGAATAGACCTTTGCGTTGCCGACAAGCCGGGCCTCGACCTGACCTGCCGCCTGCATCACCTCGAGGTGCTTTGAGACCGAGTTCCGGTTTGATTTGAGGGTTTTTGCGATCTCGGTGATCGTCATGCCCTTGGGCCGGAACTTGAGGCTCCGCAGGATCCTTCCCGGGATGTCCTGCTCAGATTGCATACAAACAATGACAGCTAACACCGCATTATAGCATATATATTTTCCTCACATTCCCGGGGCCGCCCCCCGCCCCCGGGACGCCCACCGGCGATGGATGGCGGAGCTTCCGGCAGGGGATGGTCGCCGGTGTGCCGGCAGGGTCGGGCAGAGCCCACGGCTTTAAGGGGGGACGACATATCCTGTACGAAAGGCCCGGAGGACACCGACCATGGAGGAGCATGAGCTCGTCAGCATAACCCAGGGGGGGTTCGCGATCATGAACCCGACCACGCCCGAGAAGGTGCTCGCCGCCGGACGGGCGGCGGGGCTCCGGAAGGGGTCCCGCGTTGTGGAGATCGGGTGCGGAAACGGGACGATCCTCGCGCTCTGGGGGCGCGAGTACGGTGTATCCGGTCTCGGGATCGAGTCGCGGGAGGACGCCTGCCGCCGGGCGGAGGAGACGTTCCGGGCGGCGGGACCGGGCGGCCGGCTCCGCGTCCGGTGCATGGATGCCCGGGAGTACGTCTCCGACGAACCGTTCGACTGCGCCGCATCGATCGGGGCATCCCACATTCACGGGGGGTTTGCAGCGACGCTCGACGCCCTCCTCGACCTGGTCCACGACGAAGGATCGGTCGTCATCGGCGATCGTTTCTGGCGATCCGACCGTATCCCGCCTGAATTTGCCCGCGCATGGCCCGACGTCCCGACCGGCTACGAGGTCCTCGGCACCGCCCGGGAGGCCGGTCTCGATCTCGCCGCCGTCATCCGGGCCGACGGGGCTGACTGGGACCGCTACGAGTCGGGAATATGGCAGTCGGTCCTCTCCTGGCTTGGCGCTCACCCCGATCATCCCGACCGCGACTCCATGATCGACTACCTCCACCGTCTCCAGGACGAGTACTTCGGCTACGGCCGGGAGTACATGGACTGGGCGCTCTTCGTCATGGTGCCCGGGTTCTGGTGAGCGGACAAAAAAAAGATGGTTCCGGTTACGCACCGGCGTATACGCCTGAGCCGACGAACCACTCTCCGTCCACCGGAGCGACGTAGCAGAGTTTCAGCCCGTCAACCCCGGTATCGGGGTTATAGTAGGTGATGTAGACGAACCCGCCCCCGCTCTCTGCCGCGGCGCTCTCGAGCAGGGTTATCCTGACACCATACCGGTCTTCGAGGTCGAAGCGGTTCTCCCCGATGTATTCCGGCTGGTAGGGGAGGGCGAGCGTCGTCCCGTTCATCGTGTAGGCGAATATGTACGCTTCTCCGTCAGCAAAATCCCCGGAGACATCGTTGAACGCGGCACACGCCGCCTCTCTTCCCTGTTTCTGCGCATAGTCCCGTGCGGCCTTCACTCGCTGGACGAGCGCCTCCCGAACGCTCGTGTTGAATGTGGCCGCGACGCCGGGGATGTAGACCCCTGAGCCGACGAACCAGGTCTCATCCACGGGGAGGACGTAACCGAGTTTGAGGTCTTCGGCGTACCCTCGCGCAGGGTTTGGATAGATATAGTTGATGCTGCCGCCGCCTTCCGCCGCAAGTCTTTTCATGCCGGCGATGTAGGCCACGCCGCTTACATCGTGCACCCCGCTCCGGTCCGCCCCGATGAGCGCCTGCTGGAAGGGAAGGGCGAGGACGGTGCCGTTCATGTCGTAGGCGAATATGTAGAGCTCGTCCCTGACGAACTCCCCGGCGGGGTTGTTGAATGCAGCAAGTGCGTCGGTGCGACCGTGCTCACGCGCGTACGCGGCCGCCTCGCCGACGAAAGCCTTCATATCCCCGGCGGTATCCGCGACGGGCGGCCTCTCGCCGGTTGTGGCCGGCACCTCACCGGCATCGGCGCTCCGCGTGGCGACGACCCGCCACTCGGTCCCGCTGATCCCGGCGGTATCCCAGATCGCCTTTTTGGTCACGTTTCGTTCCCAGTTCCGTTCCCAGAACGAGTACTCAAGCGACCCGGAGGGCTCGGCGACTATCCGGGAGAACGCCTCCTGGAGTCCGGGGGCCTGGTATACCGGATCTGCAAAGAGGTTACGCCCGATCTCCTCAGGTGTCGTATCGTAGACCACCAGCCCGTCGGTCTGCGTCACCCAGATGTCGTAGGGGGTGCCGTTTATCAGGGGTACGATCGCCCGGCCGATGAGGGCATCGGAGCGGTACGCGACGCTCACGAACCCGATGTACTCCCCTCCTGCTCCAAAGATCGGGTAACTCTGGGCAACCCCGGCATACCCCTCTGCAAGGGGAAAGACCTCACTTACGAGCGGCACCTGCTCTTGAACCGATCGCTCGGTCTCCGCATGGGACGATATATCGCTCCCCACCGTGCCGGCGTAGCTCTCGGGCACGGCCATGGTCACGATGCCCTCTTTCGTCGCCACCAGGGTCGACTCTGTGTAAGGGTGGTTCAGCATCGCCCGCTGCACCGCCTCCTTGCCGGCGGCGCTTCTAAGCCCGGTCTCCCCGAGGACCCGGGCGCTCTCGCCGATCGAGGCGTTGATCGATTCGAGCTCGCCGTTTATCCTGGCGACGGCTTCCAGAAGAACCGATTTTTCGGCCTCTTCCGGCGGTGGCTGACTCTCTCCCACGCACCCTGCCCCGAGCACCACGACGGCGACAAGGAGGATGGCAATGCATGCAGGTGTTCGCATAATCGCAGTTACCCCGGGGCAATATTAAGTATGCTGGTTTTTCGCGATGCTCTTTGTGAAAGGGCCTCACCTGTGGTCACGCCACGCTTGAGGATGGCCCGGGTGATGCTGTGCCCCGGGTGGGGGACGCCCGGCTGACAGGGGGAAACAATCCGCTCTCCTTTATACCGCCGGTTTCCCGTTTGTTTCGTCATCCCGGGCCGCGGGGCAACAACGGTTTCGGAAGATGTGGCGCCGTTCAAAATTCTTTCGGCAAAATACGGCGGAAATGAGGGACAATAGCCGATACAAAATAGAATCGCATAAATACCGCATGCGTCATCTAATGTTTGGGGAACTACTACCCCGGTGACATGAGAGAACTGTAGACGCGAGTGGAGCGTATCCCGGAGGGTTGCGCTCGCACTCACCCGTTGCGTGCGGTGTTTGCCGCGCTCGGGAGGTCGGGTGGGCATCCACCTCCTGCACCTCCTTCTCGCGCCGTGCGCTCTCTTCTTCGCTCCGATAAGCACAGCCTGACCTCATCGCCCACGAGACGGAGGGGAATGCCCCGGTTCCGCGCGATCGCCGCAAGATCGTCATACTCGGGTTTCTCTGCAACCGGGCGGCCGTTCGCGCTCGCGGTCTTCACGCGGATGGGGTACTCCCTGCCGCCGACGCTGACCGGCACCGTCTCTTTCCTCCGGTCCGCGACCACCTTCCGGAACTCGCGCACCCTGACCCCGAGGGTCCCGGTCTCTTCCATGAGTATCCGGATCAAGCGGTTTTCATCCGCCGCCGCGGCCATCACCGATACGACGCTGACCGGCCGGTTCTTCTTCCCGAGCGCCGGAGTGACGAAGACGTCCGCTGCTCCCTCTGCAAAGAGGCGCTCGATCGTGTAGCCGATCACCTCGCCGGAAGTGTCGTCGAGGTTTGTCTCGAGCATGACGACCCGATCCTCCCCCGGGGGAAGGCTCTCTCCCTCCATCACCCGGAGAAGGCCGGTCGGCTCTCCAGAGGGCCGGATGCCGTAGCCGACCCGGGCGGGGGTCATGGCCGGGTAAAGGCTTATGGAGCGCTCCGTGATGGCGGCGAGCAGGGCTGCCCCGACCGGCGTGGTCAGGTCCGCTTCGGCGGGCACGGAGGCGAAGGGGAACCGGTGGCGGGCAAGGATCGCAAGCGTCGTCGGCGCGGGTCCGGGTATATCGCCGCAGTCCGTCCTCGTTATCGTGGCGCCGAGCGCCGGAGGCATCGCGACGATCGTTCCCTCAAAGAATTCTGTCCGGTCGAGGAGGAACATCGTCCCGACGACGGAGAAGATCGTCTTCGCCGGCCTGAAGCTGACGGCGGTAAGGTCGCCGAGGACCGAAGATACCCGATCCCTGGCGCCCGGCGAGAGCCCCACATCATCCGCGACTGCCATGCACGCCTCCTGGAAGTCGTCTCCGGCCATTGCGCCCTCTTCCCGGGCCGTGATCGAAAGAAGGGTCGCCGCGACCTCCTCGCCGGCACCCACCCTCTCTGCTTCATAGCGGAACTCCCGGCAGATCCCGAGGTCCCGGATGGCGCCCGCAAGCTGGTCGAGCGCCCGGGGTTCCCCGGTGAGGTCGATGAGGGATGCAAGAAGTATGCCCCCATCGACCCCCGAGCATCCCGGATCGACGATAAGGATCTTCATGTTTGGCGGTCCTCACGCCACCTCGTCCGGTTTGCCGAGGTTTGCGACGATATCCTGTGCGATCGTCGCCACCCGCTCCGCCACCGCCCGGCCGCCGGGGATGGCGTTCGTAAGGCGTGCGCCTTTCGCCGCCCCTGTTGCCGCTTCTGTCGGGCTGGTGCCGAGCGCGGCAGCAACGGCGGCGGGCACGGTGATGTTGAGGATCGTGTTCCCGCCATACTGCAGCTCCTGGGTGAGGACGGCCCCCGCGAATATGGCAGTGCCCATGCCCGGGTCATCCCGCCCCTTCCCCTCAAGCGCATATTCCGGGATCACCCGGGCGGTAAGGTTCTCGATATGGTAACTCTCTCCGTCGATCCTGACATCATAGGAGACCTTCGCATCAAACCCCCAGAACCGCGCGGTGAGCGGGTCGGTCCTCCGCGCGTGGGGCGCAATCTCCGTGAACCGGAAGGTGATCTCCTTTCCGGCGAATCCCGAGAGGATCGCAGAACCCCGCCTCTCAATGAGAGCCTTCTTCTCCTCATCGAGGGCTCCG
The DNA here is from genome assembly GCA_001896715.1 of Methanoculleus sp. EBM-46. Taxonomy (GTDB): domain Archaea; phylum Halobacteriota; class Methanomicrobia; order Methanomicrobiales; family Methanoculleaceae; genus Methanoculleus. The sequence continues at coordinate 52,668 of MPOY01000308.1, read as the reverse complement.
GCAGCTTCTTCAAGCGTCCTTCCTTCTTTGAGCATCTCATGGACCTTCACCGCCCGCCGGTAGATTGCCCGGTTCCGGGTCGGTTCGCTCGCCCGGATGCAGGCATCCGTCACCGGACCACGGTTGATGACCTCCGCCTTTCGGGTGATGGTATTCGTGGCGCAGAGGGCGGTCTCGGGGTCGATGAAGGACTGCATCTTGTAGTCCCGTATCGCCGCCGCGGTACGTTCGATGTCGCCGCCGTTCCCGATCAGCAGCCGGAGCGCCGGCAGTATATCTCCGGCGAGGTGACCGAGGGGGACGTTCACCGGACCACCGGAGAACCCGGCTCCAATGGCGGCGGATTCCTGGAATCCGGCGAAGAGTTCGTTCGTGACCATCGATCCGATCACCGACGGTCCGCCGACGTCTTTCAAGATCAATCCGAAGTCGCCGACGAGCCGGGCGGTCTCGTACTCCTCCCCGGTCCCCCGCATATGGATCTTCTTCGGGAGCCCCGCTGCCTCGACGGCCCCCTTTCCGGCAAGGTAAGAGGAGTCGACCTCGCCGAACTTCCCGAACTCTTCCCCGAGCAGGGCATCCGGGTGGACGAGCTCCATCGTCACCGCCGCCGCGATCAGGGCGGGCCAGAGGGGATAAGGGGTCGTCCCGGCTCCCTCCATGCTCCGCATCAGCGCCCTGGTCCCGACCATCGCGGCATTTCTCGCGAGTTCGGGTATGTTGTAGTCCTCCCCGAGGGCGGCATGTCCCATGACCCCGCCGCCGGCGACGAACGGCGGCAGGACCGCGCCGTCGAGGCGGGTCAACCGTTTTCCCATGAGGGCCTCGTATATCGCGAGGTAGGCGGGGAACGCAGGGACCCGGTGGGTGAACTTGTTCGTCGTCAGGGCGATGGCGCTTGTCCGGTCGCCGCCGGCATGCATCCGGGCGATGGCGCCGAGCTTCCGGTTCCCGAGCGGGACGCCGGCACGGGCGCAGCTCCCCGAGAAGTAGGCGAGCGTGGCAACGATAAGCGCCGCGTTCGCCGGTTCGGCTCCACCCCGCTTTGCCTCACCCACCGCCTTCGCGATGACGGAATCTAGCGGCAGGCTGGGGGCCGAAGCATCGACGACCGCCATATCCATGAGGCGCATCTCCGGGGCGCCGATGCTGCAGAAGATATCCCCCGCAAGCGAGTTCGCCGCTGCAAACGCCGGGATAACGAGCGCCCCGTGCCCCCGGGTCGCCGCCTCCAGCTTGTCGACGGTCATGTAGTCGGGCTCATACGTCACGGCATGGGCCGCAGCGAGGAGCACCCGCTCTCGTTCTATCTCCATGGGTCCGGTAACCTCCCTTCTTTTACGCGTGAACAGGAGGTTTCGGGCATAAAAAGGTGCCGCCCGGGGCGGTGCCGGGGGATCCGGCTACATGTACAGCGCCTGGATCGCGACGACTTCAGCGCTGTCTTTTGCCTGTGCGTAGTCTTCCAGGGGCTCGGCATTCACCTCGAGGAACCGCAGCCCCCACCCGAACGGGGCGAGGATGGTCCGGGCCTGCTCCTCCTCGCCGAGTATGGAGAGCGTCGCGGCCATCGCCTCCACCGATGTCAGCCGGAACGGCCGGCCGAAGTTCACCGGGTTTGCGGCGACGAGGAAGGGGAGCGCCCGGCGGTTGCGCCAGGACGCGACGGCACCGGTATCGAGGACCTCCCAGGAGCAGTCGAGGGCCGTTATCGAGGGGAGATGGCGGTCGGCGGGGGAGACCGCCCGCTCCGCGGTCGGGTCGAGGAGGAGGGTCGAACGAGGGATCTTTGCGATGTTCGTGACGATCGTGGCAAGCCCGCGCCGTGCGAGCTTCTTTACCGTGCACTTCCGGGGGTCGCAGGTGTTGTCCCGGTAGGCGTAGAGCGGTATCATCTGTCTTGTTATGGTACGCCGCCGAGATCTCATCAATGTACGTACTCGTCGTCCCCTGCATCGAGAACCCCGCCTGCCGTGCCCGCGGTATAACGACCGATGAGGATCTCCGCCACTTCATCCGGGCCGTCGAACGCTGCCGGCACTTCTCGATCGATATGGTCCCGCTCCCCTGCCCGGAGACGATCTACATCGGGGCGGATCGGCCGCCGGGTTCGTACCTCGACCGCCTCGCGACCCCCGCGTTTGCCGCTCTCCTCGACCGGCTCGAGGCGGAGGTCCGCGCCGTCATCCGCGAGCGGGGCGAGGCGCCTCTTGCTCTCGTCGGTGTGGACTCCTCCCCTGCCTGCGGGGTGACGGCCACCTACTATTCATCCGTAAAACAGCCCGGGCGCGGCGCGTTCCTCGCCCGGTTCCCGGATATACCGGCCATCGACGTGAAGGAGTTCGCCCGTTACCGGATCTACCTCGCAGGCCCCCTCTTCTCCGAGGCTGAACGGGCCTACAACCTCATCCTCCACGATCTCCTCGCAGTGCACCTCTTCGACGTCTATCTTCCCCAGGAGGCCGGGGATACGGACCCCGCCCGGTGCGGCGAGGAGCATGGGGCCATATTTGCACAGAACCTCCTGGCTCTCCGCGACGCCGATGTCGTCGTCGCGGTCATCGATGGCGCGGATGCCGACTCCGGGACATCCTGGGAGATGGGGTATGCCTATGCCCTGAAGAAGAAGATTGTCGCTCTCCGGACCGATTTCCGGGTCGTCGGCCACCACGAGCGGGTCAACCTGATGCTCGAGGAGTCGGCCGCGGTCGTCACGAAGAAGGAGGATCTTCCCCGGGCGCTCGGGTCGCTTCTCCCGGCGTCACCCTGACGCCGGCCGCCTCTTCTCCATCGAGAGGACGTTTCTGTCGTCCCTGCGGGCATACGCCACGTTATCCATCACCGTCCGGATGAAGTGGATACCAAGGCCCCCGATCGGCCGCTCTTCCGCGGGGATATCAAGGAGCGGCGGCGGGGCGGTCAGGGGATCGAACGCAACGCCGTCGTCGGTGATCGTCACGCGGATGACGTCGTCGTCCACGGTGCAGGCGATCGTGATCGCTCCTGCCTCCCGGTTCGGGTAGCCGTAGAGGATGGTGTTGCTGCAGGCCTCGTCCACGGCAAGCTGGACCGAAAAGACCATATCGTCGGCGCTCCCGGCGAGTGTTCCGGCAAGGAAATCGGCGATCGCCGTGAGAGCCCCGAGCTCTGCCCGCACCGTGAGTTCCGCCATCACACCACCCGGAGCACCATGAGCGTCTGGTCGTCAAACTGCGGTTCGTCCCCCGAGAAATCAGCGACCGCCCGGCGGATACGATCGACGATCTCCCTTGAGGGGAGGTCGTGGCAGCCCGTGACGGTCTCGATCAGTCGCTGCTCACCAAACTGCTTCTCATGGGAGTCGATCGCCTCGGTGACCCCGTCGGTGTAGAGGAGGACGAGGTCGTTCTTCTCAAGCGCGAGGGTCTCCTCCCCGTAGTCGGCATCCGGCATGACACCGAGGATGATACCGGTCCCTTTCAGCTCGAGCACCCGTTCGCTGCCTGACCGGAAGAGGAGGGGAGGGTTATGCCCCGCGTTGACGTAGGTAAGCGTCTTCTTCACCGGATCGACGACCGCGTAGAAGAGGGTGACGAACATGCCGGACTTTGCGTCTGCGGCGATCAGGGCGTTCGCTTCGCGGACGGCATCACGGGCGCTCCGTGGGATCAGAGCGTTCGCCCGGAGCACCGTCCGCGAGAGCGCCATAAAGAGCGCCGCGGGAACGCCCTTCCCCGCGACGTCGGCGATGACGAAGGCAATTCGCTGCCCGGAGAGGGGGATTGCGTCATAGAAGTCCCCGCCGACCTCTTTTGCCGGGAGCGAGAAGGCGGCGATATCGAGGCCCGGGACATCGGGCAGCCGTTCGGGGAGGAAGCTCATCTGGATATCGTGCGCAATCCGGAGCTCGGCCTTCTTCCGCTCGAGTTCCGAGAGGTAAGCATCCCGCTCCGCTTTCGTCTGCCGTTCAGTGATCAGGTTCCCGATGATGAGCGCGAATATGAAGACCCCGATGGCGTTTGCGATGATCATCGGAAGGGCCACCTCTCTGACGACGGTGAGCGCCTGGTCGAACGGCCGGCAGAGGAGGAGGGTGATGCCCATGTGAAACGCCTCCATGCCGATGGCAAAGAGGACCGCGCCGTGTATCCCGACGAACTTCCGTCCGGAGAGGAGGAAGATCAACCCCCCGAAGAGGCCCGCAAGGATGGTTGCTGCCGAGCACGGGACGGCGGTGAACCCCGCAAGGGAGAAGCGGTAAGCGGCGCCGATCAGGCCGGCGCCGAGCCCCACCACCGGGCCGCACGCGAGCCCCCCGACCATGGGGCCGAGGTCGCGGACGTTTGCAGTGGCGCCGAGGATGGTGATGCCGCTCTCGGTGCCGTAGATGGAGAGCGCCCCAAAGAGGAGGATGAGGATCGCCTGGCTCTTCCAGGTCACGAGGCCGTCGAGCACCCGGGTAAACGACGCTGTCCGGGTGATCAGGTAGGCGGCCACCAGGATGACGCAGATCATCTGGAAGAGCACAAAAAAGAGATCCCCAAATTCGGAGAACGCCATATTGTTCAGGGCCCCGCCGGGAACCCGGCAAGCGCCGTCGCCTCGTCGGGGGAGAGGGAGAAGATCCGGTGAAAGCCCGCCATCGTGAAGACCTCAAGTATCTGCGGCTGTGCACAGGCTATCCTGAGCGCTCCGCCATCTTTCTTCAGACGTTTCAGTGCGGCAAGCAGTACCCGGAGGCCGGAGCTGCTGATGTAGTCGAGATCGCAGAGGTTGATGAGGAGATATCTCCCTCCGGCATCGAGCACCCTGTTGATCCGTTCTTCCGCTTTCTCCGAAGAGCCTGCGTCGAGCCTTCCTTTCACCGCAATGATGTCGACGGCGCCCGCTCTCCTTTCGAGTATATCAACACGCTCGCTCATTGAATGGATATTCGATCTGGTGAAAGATAGATGTTACTCTCTGTTCCGGGGTTTCTGAGAAGGAAGCAAAAAAAATGAGGGTGTATTGTCGGGTGTGTGATAACCATACGGGGTATTTGGGCAGTCCCGGTGCGGTTGTGCCGTCCGCGCCGGTGTCCTGTTCCGCGTGCCGGTATGAGTGTTCAGAGAGGTGTGCCCGATCATATTCACCGGGGTGCCCCCGGTGTGGACGTGAATCTTGACGTTGGTGCAATCAGCGTGGTGAATGTTCCGTTCACCGACCCCAGCCGTTCTTGTGCCGGTCCGGACCACCTGTGCCCGTGTGGCCCGGGTCGCCGGCAGAGTTTCCCCGTCTCTGCCGACTCTGGGGATCATGCGTTGATCAATAGAGTATATATACTTTCTCTTTAATGCCTTGCATTGTGGTGTGGCATTGCATAGAGCATCATGACATGCAGCACTGCAAAACACTATATCGTCCGGCGCGAAACTCTGTTCGCACATGGATCCCACTACCGGCGCACTCTCTCTCCTGCTCAGCAATTTAAAAGAGCATCCGCGGGGCATGTCGGTCTCCGATCTTGCTGCCGCCGTTGGAATCAACCGGAACACCGTCTCCCGGTACCTCGACGTCCTCCTCGTCTCGGGCCAGGTGGAGATGGAGACCTACGGGAAGGCCAAGGTCTTCTACCTCTCGCAACGCGTCCCCATCGCCGCCATGCTCAACTTCTCATCCGATCTCGTGCTGAGCCTCGACCGCGAGCTCCGGATTGTCCAGGCAAACGATGCCGTTTGCGCGTTTGCGGGAAGGGAGCGGGATGATATCATCGGGAACGGCATCGAGGCATCACCGCTTGCGGCGTTCGACCACCCGCTGATACGGGGCCGGATCACCGATGCCCTGAACGGCCGCGAGGTCACCGAGGAGCTCCGCTTCCTGCGGCACGACCGGGAACTCTTCTTCCGTGCCAAGTTCCTCCCCACCGTCTTCAACGACGGGGCGCCGGGAGTCACCATCATACTCGAGGATATCACCGAGGAGCGCCGGGCGGAGGAGGCCCTGCGCGAGAGCGAACTGCTCTTCCGGAGCCTCGTCGAGAACATCAGCGACCTGATCCTGAACGTCGACGAGACCTTTCGGTTCACCTACGTCAGCCCGAAAAGCCGGGAGATCCTTGGTTATGCGCCCGAGGAGATGCTTCACAAGACTCCCTGCGACTTCATGGCCCCTGAAAATGCCGAACGGGCCAGGGCACAGTTCTCCGCGCTGCTCGCCGACCCGGAGCCCCGGATTCTCTTTGAGTGGACGATGCTCCATCGGGACGAAAGCGACGTCATCCTCGACGTGAGCGGGACGCCGGTATACGATGTGATCGGCGACTTCACCGGCTACCGGGTGGTCTGCCGCGACGTCACCGAGCGGGCGCGTGCCGCAAAGCGGGTGGCCCAGTGGAAGTCGTTCCTCTACTCGGTCGTCAACAACGTCCCGGGCATGGTCTTCGTCCGGGAAGTGGAAGGGAACACGTTCGTCTTCGCAAACCGGGCTGCGGAGATCTTCCTTGGCATGACGCAGGATGAGATGGCGGGCAGGCAGGCCGCGGATATATTCCCGCCGGAGATGGCCGTCTTCTTTGCCGATGGCGACCGGGAACTCGTGGAGCGGGCGGCCGCCCTTGAGAAGGAGATCCGGATATCAGGCGGGCGGACGCTTTCCATGAAGAAGATCCCGATATTCAACTCCCGGGGCGTGCTCCGTTACATGCTCGGGATCGCCGAGGACATCACCGATCGTTCTGCCGCCGAGGACCTTCTGGTCGCCGAACGCGACCGGGCGCAGGGCTACCTGGACGCGGCCGGCGTGATGATCGCGGTGATCGGGGCGGACGGGACCATCGATCTCATCAACCGGCGGGGAAGCGAGCTTCTCGGGTATGCCGGGGACGATCTCGCCGGGAAGAACTGGTTTAAAACGGTTGTCCCGGAGCGCCTGCGCGATCCGCTCGCCCGGAACTTCGCCCGCCTCGTGGCCGGCAGGATCGAGCCGCCCGCCTTCGAAGAGAGCCCGGTCGTCACCCGGGACGGCCAGGAACGGTTGATCCGCTGGCACAACGCTCTCCTCCGGGATGCAGATGGGAAGGTCGTGGCGATGGTGAGCTCCGGGGAGGAGCCCGCGGGGTAGCTGGATCCTCCCTGCCGGTATGGGAAATCCGGATGGATTCGGCCATACCCGCGCATTTGAGGGTTATCTCTTAAATACGCCTTATAGTACATACACTATATGGTGACAACTTTGGTGGACATCATCTCCCTTGTCCTTATCGCCGTCGTGGTGCTGATCGTCATCGGCATCGTGGCGGTCATGATAGGCATCTACAACCGATTCTTCTCCCTCAAAAACTCGGCCGACGCGACGGTCGGGCAGGTGAAGGTCGCCATGAAGAAGCGACTGGATATGATCGAGCAGCTCCTCGGCGCGGTGAAGAGCTACGCGGCGTTTGAGAAGGATACCCTGACCGGGGTGACCGCGATGCGGGCCCGCATCGGGAGCGCCGGCCCCGGCGACTTAAACGAGCTTGAGCGCGAGTCGCGGTCGGTCCTCGGCCGGCTGATTGCCGTCGCGGAGAACTATCCCAACCTCAAGACATCTCAGACGGTGCAGGACCTGATGGGCGCGGTGAAGGGAATCGAGGATGAGATCGCCCGGCACCGCTACACCTATAACAACATCGCCCAGCAATACAACACCATGACCGACACGATCCCTTCAAACCTGGTTGCGAGCGTCATGGGCTTTAAGAAACTGGAATACCTGGAGTTCGGCGAGGATATCGAGCGGGTTCCGACGATAGCGTTTTGATAGATCATGCGCGTGACTGAACAGCAGCAGATCCTCATCCTTGTTGCCATCACCCTGCTTATCGGGGTCCTGGCGGTCGCCGGAGCTGTCGCGCTCCCCGGTCTCCTCCAGGGAGACCTGGACGTCGGGCACTACGACGCCGTCTTCTACGAGAACGGGACCCTCATCGAGCGCTACACCTACGATGTCCGCGCCGCAGGCGAGTACCGGATGCTCTTTCGCTACTGGGATGCGCCGCTCACCTTTGCGGCCATCGACCGGCCGCACGTAGAGTTCCTCGGTATGACCGCACCACCCGGGGTCATCGGCTACGCCAGGGATTCCGGAGGCGAGGTCCGGACGGCCGCCGGGAGTGCGACCCCATCGGATCTTGCCACGATCCGGAACCTTGCACTCGATAGCGAAGTGGGTATCTTCAACCCCGGCTACTTTGCCCCGGGCACCTACACGGTGGAATACCGTTACCTGGTCCGGCCGCCGGTCGAGTACGACAGCCAGTGGGCGCACCTGAACCTGAAACTCGTGGACGAGCACGTCCCCTTCCGGAACCTCCGGATCACCCTCCCGTTTGCCGGGGATATCGAGGAGGTCTACACGCACCCCCCTACCCTTGATATCGAGCGAACGGCGGACGCCGTCGTCATAACGGGGAGCGCATCCCAGAACGACGCGCTGAACGTCGAACTGATCCTCGTTCCGGCGTTCACCGAGAAGGTCGGCGGATTTGGGGAGTTCGTCCCCGACGTGCGGCAGAAGGCGGCCGACGCGAATCGCTGGCCCCCCCTCCTCTACGGGGCCGCGAATATCCTTTACGGCCTCTCGATCCTCCTCGTCCTCGCGACGCCGTTCATCCTCCTTGGCGTCTACCTCCGCTACGGCAGAGAGAAACCGTTCACGGTGCCGGAATACCTGAGTTTCACGCCGAATACCGCGCTCAAACCCTGGCAGGTGAACCTCCTCTTCAAGGGCGACGCCCTTGAGTTCGACGATAACGGGTTCTACGCGACGGTCCTCGACCTCCACCGGCAGAAGAAGATCGTCGTGACCGAAAAATCGGGCGGCAACGGTGTCACGGTCCGGATCGTCTCGGGGGAGTCCTCCGACCCCTACGAGCAGCGGGTGCTCAACTTCCTTGCCAACATAGCCGACGACCATGTCGTGGATACCGCCGATCTCGAGACGTTCGCCGAGACCGCCCGACGGAGCCCGGGTTACCAGCACCGGATCCTGCAGTACCAGCAGTCGCTTGCCGCTCTCACCCGGAATGTGGATACGACGCTTGCCCGGCAGTATGTCAGTGATGGGAGGGGACTCATCCTCCCGCTCATCTTCCTTGGCGCCATCCCCTGCGGGCTTGCGATCCTCACGATCATATTCGCGCCGGGCGCGGCCTACCTCCTCATACCGGCCGGGATCCTCTCTTTCATCGTCGCGGTCCAGGTGGGGATAGCGGCCCTCTTCCCCTCGACCCTCTTTGGGGTCTGGAAGGGCGATCGCTACCGGGAGAAGCTCGAGTGGGATGCGTTTGCTCACTTCCTCTCGGACCTCGCTCTGATCCGGCAGTACTCCCCTGCCGACCTCTCGATGTGGGGGGAGTGGCTGGTCTACGGGACCGCGCTCGGCCTCGGCGATAAGGTCGAGCAGGCGATGAAGAACTTAAACATCAGCCTCCCGGACGTCGGGATGCCGCTCTACTCGAACATGCCGGTGATCTTTGCCCCGATCGTCTTCTACTCGCCGCCGTCGTCGGGCGGTGGCCATGGTGGATTCGGGGGCGGCGGATCCTTCGGTGGCGGCGGTGGGTTTGGCGGCGGCGGCGTCGGGGGACGATGATACTCTTTTTTCTGCCCCGCCGGCCGGATAGGTCCGAATCTCTTCATAGTTAAGGTAATCTACTTACATCCGGCGCGAGAATGTACGGGTAGTGATGCCTATGAGGGGATCCTATCTGAACTATTCAGCCGTCGTCCTCGCGCTCCTTTCAGTCGCCGTCGCCTGCGGGTGCATGGCCGGCGGGGAGAAGGACGACACTCGCGACCGCATATCCGGAAACGGGACGATCACGTATCTCGATCTCGAGGGCAGTTTCTACGGTATCGTCGCCGACGACGGGAGCCGTTATCTCCCCGCCGACCTTCCGGCGGACTTCCGGCAGGATGGCCTCCGGGTCGCGTTCGTCGTTGATAGAGCAGAGGAGACAGCGACCATCCAGCAGTGGGGAACGCCGGTCGATATCGTCAGCATGGAGAAGGGCGACGCCCGCCGGACGGTCACGGCGAACGGAACGGTCACCTACATCGATCTCGAGGGCGGGTTTTACGGTATCATCGCGGAGGACGGCATGAACTGTCTTCCTGCGAACCTCCCGGAGGAGTACCGGATCGACGGTCTTTCTGTGCGGTTCAGCGCCGACCTGGAGGAAGATGTCGTGGGGTTCCCTATGTGGGGGATACCCGTGAATATCCGGACCATCGAACCCTCCGGCGGTGTCCGTCTTGTCGCCGGGAACGGGACGATCACCTACGTCGATCTCGAGGGCGGGTTTTACGGGATCGTCGCGGACGACGGCGAACAGTATTTCCCGCTCGGCCTCAGTGAAGCCTGGCTGGTCGACGGCATGGACGTGGCGTTCGTTGCCCGGGCAAGGGAGGATGTCGCGGCCATCGGGCAGTGGGGGGCTCCGGTCGATGTCATCGCCATCGATAAGGCGGGGAGCGCAACGTTTGTCGCTGAAAACGGCACGGTCACGTATATCGACCTCGAGGGCGGGTTCTATGGGATCATCGCCGATGGCGGCCGGCACTACCTCCCGCTCGGGCTTGAGGAGCGCTATCGCGTCGACGGCATGCGGGTCGCCTTTGCGGGGAAGATCGCGCGCGACATCGTGACCATCCAGCAGTGGGGAACACCGGTGAAGATCCTCGCCGTCCCGTGGGCCTGCTCATCCTGTGGCGGGAGCGCCGGCATCGCAAACCCTGCCGCGGCCTGGTGCCTCGCGCAGGGCCACGCCTACGAGATCCGGAAGAACCCCGACGGCAGCGAGTACGGTGTCTGCATCTTCGCAAACGGCACCGTGATCGATGAGTGGGACTATTACCGGCAGAACCACTGAGGCTCTCTACAGGGTTCTCCCCCTCCCTCTCTTTGCGCGAGGCCGTTTCATCGCTCATACCCTCGAGATCCCGCGTTGCCGCGAAGGGTGCGAAGTCCTGCCCGGGCACCTGCACCCCCCCTTCGCGCGATCCCGTACGACCGTCCCTCTCCCCCCGGTCTGAGACGGGCGGCTTTTTCCCTTCCCGCGCCGAAAGGAGATTATGGATGTAACGGTCAGCGAACGTGACGATACGGCAATCGTGTCGGTCGACGGCAGGATCGATGCAGAATCGGCGGAAAACCTGGATACGGCGATATCCGGGGTGCTGGCCCGGGGAGGGCGGCGGGTGCTCGTGAACCTGGAGAAGGCGGCCTACATGAGCAGCAGCGGTTTGCGGGTGCTGCTCGGCAAGCTTCGTGCCCTGAAGGGAGTTGATGGGGAGATGGCGCTCTGCTCGCTCCAGCCCAGCGTCTACCAGGTCTTCTTGCTCGCAGGGGTGCACGAAGTCTTCCCGATCTACGTGGGCCTCGACGAGATCCTCGTCGGGACCGAGGATGAGGAGAAGGAGTCGCCGTGACGGAGGGCCTGATCCGTATCCTCCGTCACGGCGGGAGTGCCGACCGGATGGCGGCGGCGGAGGCCCTCGCCGCGCTCGGCCCGGCCACCCTCCCGGCGCTTCTTTCGGCACTTGCCGACCCCGATCCCCGCCTCAGGATGTGGGCGGCCTACACCCTCGGCCTTACCAGGAACCCGGAAGCGGTCCCGGCGCTCCTTTCGGCGCTTGAAGACGGCGATCCGGGCGTTGTAAAGTGGGCGGCCGCGGCCCTCCGGAACATCCGGGGTGCGGCCGGCGGCTGCCGGTTCTGCTGATCACCCTTTCCGGCGCCTGCCGATAAGGGCGATGGCGAGCGCCCCGACGGCCAGGGCGACCGGGAGCGGCGTTACGGTCGGCGTGGGAGTTGCCGGCGCCGTCGTCGCGGTCACGGTCGGCGTCGCGGTCGCGGTCACGGTCGGGACCGGTGTGGGGGTCGGCGTGGCCACGGTCGTGGGCGGTGCGGTCGGCGTCGCGGTCGGCGTCGCGGTCGGCGTCGGCGTGGGGGTCGTATCGATACCGATCCGATTCCCGACCGTGAACGTTATGAGTTCGGAGTCGGAAGCCCGAGTATCGAAACCGGCCGGCATCCTCCAGACGGCCCGGGCGGTGTAGTCCCCCGGCTTACCGAGGTCGCCGATCCGGACCGCACCGGGTTTACCCGGATCGTCGGTGTAGAACCGGGTCGAGGTGATGTTCAATCCGGCAAGGTTGATCCCGCCGACGAGGGTGGTCTCCGCGCCGCCCGGGTGGGTGAGCACGATATCGATCGTCGCCGGGTAGACGTTGCCCACATGGTAGGATGCCCCGACGTCGGGGGCGGCCACCCGGAACGCTATCCGGGTGTTCGGGGATACCGTGAGGCCGGTCAGCGGTTCGTTGTGGTAGGGGTTTGCAAGTACGATGTCGAGGAAGACCTCCGGTTTGCGGATGAAGACGGATGCCGTCGTGCCGTCGGCGGGGTTGAAGGCGTAGTAGGTCCCGTACTCACGGCCCACGAGGAACTCCTGCACCTCAAAGTCGGTGTCGTCGGCGACCGGGATGCTCTTTACGAGCGATTTTCCGGGGTTGTCGTCCTGGTACCTCTGGAGCGCCGTGATGGGGTTGTTGGTGGTCGCGTTCCTGAGCTGCGAGAGGTTGAGCCCCTCCTCATCTACGAAGATCGTGTCGTAGGGCTGGATATCGCTGATCGTCGGGCCGCGGGCCCCTGCATCTCCGGCACAGAGGGCAAGGAGGCAGAGGGCGAGGAGGACGACAGGACCTCGTCCGCGGATCCATTCTGGTGCCATAATATTCCTTGTGTTGAGTTTGCAAATATAGGTTGGTGCGGGTCAGGCCCGCCCGCCCCCGGGGTATACGGGTGCGGTGAGCGCGGCCCGGCGGTATCTGCCGGGATGAGGCGATCCGTTCTCGCTCCCTGTCGCTCCGGCCCGTGCGATCTCAATTCCGCATGCTTAAATAATTCTTCCTCACAGGTTTTAGGATGAAAAAGGTCGCCTTCATCGTCCTATCAATCCTCATATTCTTTGCAATTCTGGCGATCCCTGTCGATCCTGCTCTTCTTGCACCTGAGGCAAAGTCCGTTGCGGCGGTGACCGCCCTCATGGTCCTCTTCTGGGTTTCAGGCGTCATTCCCCTGGAGGCGACCGCCCTCCTCCCGCTGGTTCTCTTCCCGGCGCTCGGCGTCCTCACCCCGGTGCAGGTGGCGAAGTCCTATGGCGACGAGGTGATCTTCCTCTTCCTCGGCGGGTTCATCATCGCCATGTCGATGCAGCGGTGGGGCCTGCACCGGCGGATCGCCCTGCAGATCATCCGGATTGTGGGGACGAGTCCGAGGCGCCTGGTGCTCGGGTTCATGCTCGCCACCGCCTTCCTCTCGATGTGGATATCGAATACCGCCACCACGATGATGATGATCCCGATTGCGGTTGCGATCATCCTGACGGTCATGCCCGGGATCACCCGGTCCCCCGAGAACCCTGACGGCGAAGAACAGGCGCTCGCCCGCTGCCTGATCGTATCCATCCCCTACGCCGCGAGCATCGGAGGCATCGCCACGATCATCGGCACGCCCCCGAACGGGATCTTCATATCCCAGCTTGCGGCGATCTTTCCCGATGCGCCCGCCATCGACTTCTTCACCTGGATGAAGTTCGGCGTACCGTTCGCTGTGGCCTTCCTCCTCCTTGCCTGGGTCTGGCTCACCCGGGGCCCCTACCGCCACATGGTGGCGACCCTCCCGAGCGCCCGGGGGATCATCCGGGAGGAGCTCACAAAACTCGGGCCCATATCGGCGGGCGAGCGCTGGACGCTGATCGTCTTCACGTTGACGGCTCTTGCCTGGATATTCGAGCAGACCAAGGAGATCGGCGGTATCGTCATCCCCGGTCTCGATATCATCTTCCCCGGCATCAAAGACTCGACCATCGCGATATTCGGTGCGCTCCTTCTCTTCGTCCTCCCGGTCGACACGAAGGAGGGCATCTTCACGATGGACTGGAAGTGGGCGGTGAAGATCCCCTGGGGCATCCTCCTCCTCTTTGGCGGCGGTATCGCCCTCTCAAGCGGATTCCTCGAGAGCGGGCTTGCCGCGGCTATCGTCGAGTCCCTCACCCTCATCCACGGCCTCCCGGTAATCCTTCTCCTCTTCGTCGTGGCGATGGGGATTGTGCTGGCCGGGGAGATCGCCTCGAACACCGCGATAGCCGCCATCCTTATGCCGATCATGGCGGTGACGGCCGTCAGCATGGGCGTCAACCCGATCATCCTGATGATGACCGCGGCGGTCTGCGCCTCGATCGGGTTCATGCTCCCGGTCGCCACACCCCCGAACGCCATCGCCTTCGGGAGCGGTTACATCAACGCAAAAGACCTTCTCCGGTCAGGCTGGGTGCTCGACATCATCGGCGTCGTGCTCTGGATGATCTGCCTCTACACGATCGTCCTCTGGGCGCTCGGGCTTCCCCTCGACCTCCCCGCCTGGGCGCTCTGATCCCCGGCACCTTTTTTCATGGCGGTTCTCCCGGCCACCTTTTCCCCGGGAAGAACCCGCCGATCTTTTCTCCTCTGCGGCGCAACACTCTCCACGACTCTTCCCTATCGAGGCGCAAAGAATGCTTGAAGATCAGCGATGGCAGCCGGTGCCCGGAACCATCGGTGCAGAGATCTATCCCTTCTTCCGGAAACCGGACGTCACCTGCTCGAACGCCTACGTCATCCGGACATCCGGCGATATCCTGATCATCGATACGGGGGCCGACGCCGGCCAGATGGATCGGCTCATGCTGCTCATCGAGGAGGCCCTCCGAAAAGCCCCGCGGCCGGTCACCCTCTTCATCACCCATTGCCATATCGACCACTGCTACCAGGCCATCCGGGACCGACGGTTCCGTTCCATCCCGGGCTTCACCGTCGCTGCAGAGGAGGCGGGAGCCCGGGTGCTTGAGTCGGGCGATACTATCCGGACGGCTGCGGAACTCATGGGGTGGGAGATCGAGCCGCTCCCGGTCAATCTCCCGCTGCTTTCCGCCCGCGACTGCGAGACCCTCGAGATGGGCGGCGGGATCACCCTTCGCCGGCAGGCGATCCCCCTCTGCTCCGGGGATCCCCTTGTGGTTTATCACACCCCCGGGCACTCGCCCGACAGCGTATGCATCCGGTTCGGCGGTCTCCTCTTCATCGGCGACCTCCTCTTCTCCACAAGCCCCGGGGTCGCCGGGGTTGCCGGGTGGGATCAGCCGGCGCTGCTCGCATCCGTGGGAAGGATCCGGTGGATCCTGGCTCACGAGCCGGTGAACTTCTGCTGTCCCGGTCACGGCAGATGTATCCCGGTTCAGGCGATGCCGGCGCTCCTCGACCGGCTCGAAGCGGAGGCGGAGAGACTTTCCGGTATCGGCGCCTTCGACCGGGAGCGTCTCGACGACTCCCTGGAGCACACCGCCGATCTGCTCCAGGAGGCCAACCGGGTCTTTACGGTGATCGCGGGGCGCCTCGACGCCCTCGCTTACCGCCTCGAAGACCTCGGCGAGGCCGACGAGGCCCGTCGCTACCTGGAACTGCTCAAATCCGATCGGATCGACGAGTTTCTGGAGGAGTTCGCGCAGTTCGCCGACGAGTTCCGGACCGGAAAGAAGATCGAGGTCCAGCTCGTCCTCAAGGCCGTCCAGGTCATCCAGCGGATCGAATCTCACTTCGCGGGCGACCGGCTCAACCACATCGTCGATGCATCGCTCCTCCGCAGGACCGACCGCCTCCTCACCGACTTCATGAACACGATCATGGGCTACCAGGACACGGTTCACCTTGTCGCCACGGACCTTCCGTCGGTGCTCCGCGACACGGTCGCCGGGTTATCAACCCTGCCCTTCTCGGACGAGGCGTTCATCGAGGCGGCCGACGACCCCGCGACATACCGCGCGGAGCTGGTCGTGCGGCTCGCCTACCTCCCGCTCTTTGAGGGCGTCGCCCTCTCTCTTGATACCGCCAGCCCCTCCCTCCCTCCTGTTCTGGTCGACCCGGAGCGGTTCTCCGACGAGGTCGTCGGCGTGCTCGGCGATCTGGCGGCTGCCGGCGCCGTGGCGATCCGCCTCTCCCTCCGGCAGGAGGGCGATGCCGTCGGGCTCCTGATCCAGGGTTCCGACGTCTTCTCCGCGAGGAGGCTCCGGTTCTACCGGCGGAAGTTCGGCCTTGCCGGAGCGTCGCTCGCGATATCGCGGGACGGCACCGGCCTCTTCCTCGTCCTCCAGGCGGTGAACCGGATGAGGCAGGCGTAGATGAGGAACGCCGCGGCGATCCCGTTCACCGGCGGGATGCCGGGGACGACGAGCGCGGCAAGCGACCCGGCGGCGTAGGCGGCAAGCCCCCGCCAGTTGAACCGGGGAACGGCCGCCCCGTCGAGCGGGGGGTAGCGGCCCCGATGGCCGACGAAGAAATCGGCCATGATCACCCCGCCGAGCGGAGGGATGAGCACCCCCATCATGACCATGTAGGGGATCAGCCAGTCATACATCCCGGCCAGGGCGAGGAGGGTTCCGGCGGCGGCGCCGCCAAACGTGATCAACCGCCGTCGCTCGGTTCGCCAGAAGTGGCACCCGGCGACCGAGAAGTTGTAGATGGTGTTATCCTGGGTCGTCCAGATGTTCAGGAAGAGCAGCAGTATACCGGCAAAGAGGAGACCCTGGATTTCCAGAACCTCGACGATATCGGAGACGCCGTAGATGGCGGCGCTGACGGCGCCGACGGCGATCATCAGCCCGTTACCGACGAAGAAGGCGATGAGGACGGAGCCGACGGCAACCCGGCCGGACCCGGCAAACCGTGTCCAGTTGGCGACCTGCGTACCACCGGAGACAAAGGTTCCGACGACGATGGTGAGCGCTTCGGCAACGGTGAGCGTCCCTGCCGCGAGGGGCCCGGCCGCGCTCCCCGCATCACGGAGAGCAACCGCGATGCTTACAGCGATGAGGAGGAGCATGGCCGGGACGGCGATCCACGAGAGGGCTGCAAGACCGCGACAGCCGACGTATGCTGTCATGCAGAAACCGAGACCGAAGACGATCATCAGGGGCGCCGCGCAGCCCGCATCGAGGTTGAGAAGGCGTACGAGGGCGATCGCGATCGTCGCGGTCCCCCAGGCATACCAACCGAGCTGGGTGAGGCCGAGGAGAGTATCGGACCACCGGCTCCCGATATCACCGAAGGCAAACCGGGCGGAGAGGACGGTGGAAAAACCGCTCCTGAAGCCGATGTAACCGAGACCGGCGACGTAGACGGCGAGGATCGCGTTTCCCCAGAGGATGATCCAGACAAGATCGGGCCAGAACCGGAACGCAACCCCGATACTCGCGCCGCCCCACATCGTGGCGGAGAAGAAGGTGAACCCGAGCAGGACCAGGGTGATCGGCCAGAATTCCTGCCGACCCTCGTCCGGAACGGCGGAGAGCGGGTAATCCTCCATGCCGCTCCTGCCCCTTTCGTCGCCGCTCATCTTCTCCCGGTTCACCGCCATTTCGCCGATGCTGGAGTGTCTGCCGCGCAGGACTAATGCGTTTTGGTTCTTCTTCCGGGTATCCGGCGCCCGGTCGATCCAGAGGAGTCATATACCAGGCCGGCCATCTCTCCTGTATGCCGCGAGTGAGGATCAATGAGGGAGACCTGGTCTCCGGGGCCGGCGTGGAGGGGCGCCGGAAGAAGAAGATTGATGAGAGCCCGGAACCTCCCCGGGAGGAGCCCGCGGGGAAGGAGCCGGCGCCCGTGAAGAAGGGGGGGCGCCCCAGCTTTGGGGATGCGGACGGCGCCGACATATTCTTCACGAGAAAATAGGTTATTTCAGAACCCGTATATCGGCGGCGGAGGCAACCACCACCTCCCGCTCCCCGCGGTAGGTCTGCACGACCCCGTAGAGCGCTACGCTTGCGTTTTTGTCGAGTTCGAGCCTGGCCGCCACGTCCTGCGGCAGGAAGACGGCGGTCCCGTTGACGGTGAGGATCCGGTGCCCGCCGGTCGAGGTCTTCCGGATCTCCTCGATCCTCCCCTCAAGGAGGACGAACGCACCGTCGGAGACTTCCTCGGAGTACGGTGCCGCCACGAGCGGCCGCCCGACGGCATCAAAGAGGAGGTGTACCGCAAGCACGATCCCGACGACGCATATGAGAACGGCGAGGGCCGTTTTCTCCTGCCGTTCCAGCATAGGTACCCAATGGATTTTTGGGAATATAACTTCCGTCACTTTGATATGTTAACGGCGTTAACTGATCTGTATGGATGATGTGAACCTTCCTCCGTCCTCAAGAAAGATCCTCCTGCTTCTCGAGGACGGGGGCGCCCTGACCCACAAGGAGCTGGTCCGTCTCAGCAGTCTGGCACCCCGCACCGTCCGCTACGCCTTAAAGAGGCTCAAAGACAATGATATGATCGTGGAAAAGTTCAACTTCCGCGACGCCCGCCAGATCCTCTATGAGTACAAAAACTCCCCGATGGTGTCGGCACAATGACTGAACCTCCCTCCTGCGACATCATGCGTTGCGATACGCTTGCCCGGCGGCTCCTCCCCCGGATGCGCGCCGAGATGGTCTACCGCCTGGTGAACGAGCGCGGCATCAGCCAGAGCGAGGCTTCAAAACGCCTCGGCATCAGCCGTGCGGCGATATCTCAGTACATGAGCCGGAAACGCGGATTTACCCGGCAGGACTTCCCCGGCGACCTCGACGTCGTCATCGAACGGTGGGTCTCCACCATCGTCTCGGGCGAGGGGACGATCACCATCTGCGACGTCTGCCGCTCGGCCGGCCTCTCCGGCCGATGGTGATTATCAGGTGCGCCGCCGCCGGTAGATGTAGAGCCCCATGAGCGCGGCGAGGATACATGCCGCCGCCACCATCTTGAGGCGATCCGGCCCCTCCGCCACGGTCCCGTCGGCAGCTGCGGCGTCCCAATCGTCCGCAAAGACCCGGGCGAAGTAGGCGGTGATATCCGGGTGCTCGATGATCACGCCCGCTTCCCGATTGAATGCAGGCGAGTTGGCGTTCCAGTTGATGCTGCTGACAAGGACCGCCCGGCCGTCGACTATGACGCCCTTGTTATGCACTTTTGCGAGGTTGTTTGCCGTGAGGTCGACGATCCGCGCCTCGAGCGGCAACCCCTCGGCCGCGGCTATCCGGTTGATCAGGTCGACCATCTCATCGTTGTCCGCGTCGTCCTCGATATTGAACCAGCAGGCATCGAGGAGGACCCGCACCGCGACCCCGCGCCGGGAGGCGTCGATCGCGGCCGCAAGGTAGGGGTTGAGTTCGTAGGTGGTCTCGTTCGTTATGTAGGCCTGCTCGATCGCGATGCTCTCCCCTGCCCCCTCGATCAGCCGGAGGATGAGGGCGCTCGTATCGGGGGAGAGGACCGGGGTCACCCGCGCCCCCTCCGCGCGGCAGGGGGTGAACTCCACCGTGTAGGCGGGGGCGTAGGGCATGCGGACGTCGGCCGTCGTGCCCTCGAGCGGGACGATATCCCCGCCGGAGAGATCAAAGAGGAGGACCTCCCGGAAGTAGGCCGCAAGTTTCGGGTCATCGAGGCATGCCCCCCACCCGCGGTTGCCCTGCAGCCCCGGCGCCGGATAGCCGCCGGGCTTGAAGTTCTCGCTCCCGATGAGGACCGTCCTCGCATCGATGACGACATACTTCGCGTGGTCGTAGCGGTACTTCGCGTGGGCCGCATCGGTCGTCGTCATCGAGAGGACCACGATGCCGCTCCGGTTGAGTATGCCGGCGATCGCCCGCTCCTCCGGCGGTATGCCGCCGACCGGTCCGCCCTCGAGGAGGACGGTCACGGCCGCACCCCGCTCGCGGGCGCGGATCAGGTCGGCAGCCATCTCCGGATCGGTGAACTCGTAGACGTTTACGAGGATCTCGCGCTCAGCAGATGCGACGGCCGCCGAGAAGACGTCATACGCGCAATCGGGGGCGACGAACGCCGTCACCGTGACGTCGTCGAACGTCGCGGAGGAGAAGCGGGACTGCCCGATGAAGAACGGGCGCGGGTCCCACACGCCGTCTTCGAGGTAGTGAACCTGCCCTTCGCGGGGACGAACGTCGGCAGGCCAGGCGACCTGCTGGACGATGGTCGCCCCATGGTAGAGGTAGAGCGCGTCGGCCTGGTTCGCCATCAGGAGGTTCCCGCTCGAGGTGACGTCCGGCACGGCCGCTGTCCGCTTCTCGATCTCGAAGTCGGGCAGGTAGCCGTGCGTCTGCTCAAACGCGAGACTGTTTCTTGCGATCACCAGACGCCCGTTGATCCAGGTCCCCGGCGGGAACCGAAAACCGCCCTTGCCGTCCGAGACAACGAACCTATCAAGCGATCCTTCGCCCTCGAGCACCAGGTACTCGTCGGGATCACCGGGCCGGTAGGGGTCAGGGCAGAACTCGACGATCAGGATACCGCCGGCCGTGCCGGCAAGGAGACAGAGGAGCAGGATGATCGCAGCGATCCGTCGCATACGCAAGGTTATGTATTATCCGGATAAAGAGCAAACGATATGACAACGCCAGCGCCCCCGCTCGTCGTCAAGGTGGGCGGCAGCCTCTTTGACCGGGTAGCCCCGCTGCTCGGCATACTCCGGGAAGTCGGCCGTCCGGTGCTGATCGTCCCCGGCGGCGGGAAGTTCGCCGACCTCGTCCGGCGCCTTGCCGTCTCCGATACATCCGCTCACTGGATGGCGATCGCCGGTATGGAGCAGTTCGGGTGGTACATCGCCTCGCACGGCATCCCGGCGGTCGCCAGCCCCGTCCTCCCCGCGGAAGCGACGGTCCTCCTTCCCTACTGCGCCCTGCGAAAAGCCGATCCCCTTCCCCACTCCTGGAACGTCACCTCCGACACCATCGCCGCCTGGGTTGCAGATGAACTCTCGACCGACCTCATCCTCCTCAAGTCGGTCGACGGCATCCACCACCGCCGGCGTCTCCTCTCCCGGGTCGAGGATCCGTCCCTCACCGCCGATGAGGTCGATCCGGCGTTCATCGGGTTTGTCTTTGAGCACGATATCGTGGTCCGGGTGGTCAACGGCAGGCACGACGACCGGGTCCGCGGGGTTCTCCGGGATGAGGCCGTCACCGGGACTCTCATCGATCCGAGATTTTAACTGTCACGGGGGCGATATGATAGGTTAACTTTTGAGGAAACCACGATGACAGCGAGAGATCGATGTACCTCCTGCAACGCCACGCTGGCCGAGGAAGGCTCCACCGGGTTCCCGTGCCCGGTATGCGCGCACGAGATCAACAGGTGCTACCGGTGCAGGGAGCAGAGCATAGCCTACACATGCCAAAAATGCGGGTTTCGGGGGCCGTAACCGATGGGAAACGTCGCCATCATCTTAAAGATCATGCCCGAGTCTCCCGACGTCGACCGTGAAGCGTTGAAAGCCGCGGTCAGGGGGGCCGTTCCGGTCAACGATATAAGGGAAGAGCCGATCGGCTTCGGGCTTGTGGCGCTGAAGATCGCCGTCGTCGTCCCCGATAAAGCCGGGGCTCCCGATGAGGTCGAATCAGCGCTCCAGAACCTTGAGGGTGTCGGCAGCGCCGAGATCATTGAATCGACACTTGTATAAGTGGACTTCCCAACCCACTTTTCCGCCCTAATGGGCCTCTCCGAGCCGTTCCATCACGTCGGCGGTGACTTTTCGGATCTTCTTGACCGACTCCTCAAACCCGGCAACCTCGTTCTCCTCGAGCCTTATGGGCACCGGGAAGGCGCCGCTCCGGTTAAGACGGGCGGGTACGCCGATGCAGACGTCGCCGATCCCGTGGATCTCGCTCGTTATGTAACTTGAGACGGTGAGGATCCGGTTCTCATCGCCGAGGATCGTTCGCACAAGGGTCGCGATCGCCTCTCCGGGCCCGTAGACGGTGGAGCCCTTCTCCCGGATGATCGTCTCGCCGCTTGTCCTGACCGCGCCGATCATCTCCTGTGCGGGCAGCCCCGAGAAGGTGGGCAGATTGCTGATCCGGATGCCGCCGATCGTCGTCGCCGACCAGAGCGGGACCATACTCTCCCCGTGCTCGCCGATGATGCGGGTGTGCACTTCGCTGACGTGGACACGGAAGTAGTGGGCGATCAGGGATTTTAAGCGCATCGAGTCGAGGTGTGTCCCGAGGCCGAAGACCTGCCGCGACTGAAGCCCCGAATATTTCAGGGCGACGGCAGTCATGACGTCGACGGGGTTCGTGACCATGAAGAGAATAGCGTCCGGCGAAGACCGGCCGATGGTCTCGGCGCTCCCGGCAACGATCTTCGCGTTCTCAAAGGCGAGGTCGTTTCGGTCCTGGCCGGGCCGGCGAGGGACTCCTGCCGTGCAGATGACGATGTCCGAGCCTTCCACATCGGTAAGGCGGGTGCTGTACGAGAGCCTGACGTGGGTGCCTCGCGCCGCAAACGAATCAGAAAGGTCGCGGCAGCAGCCTGCAAGAAAATCTTCGCGCCCCGGCCTCCCGACGAGCAGCATCTCGCTGACGTGCGGGATCTCGGATACGGTACGGGCCGCAAACATGCCGACGTTCCCGGTAGCCCCAAGAATCGTTACTTTTGCCATGGAGATCGCCGTTGGGGACGTGTCCTCGGTCGACCGTGCGCACCAGCATTCACCGCTGCATCCCTCCTCCACCCCGCAACCCCATGGGCGCCGAACGTCCACGGTAAGTCTGCTCCCTTCCGGGCCTGAACCGGTACCCGCGGCAAGAGGTCGCCGCCCCCTCCGGGGCTTTGATACCTCTCCGCCGACCTCATGGGACGAGGCTTCTCCGTCGGGACGCAGAGGATCCTGCAGGCCGCTATGGCCTTCCTCAGACTTCGCCCCCCGCATGACGACGGTTTCGGGTGATAGGTGACGCCGAGCCACCCGGGCTAGTCCCCGTATATACTGTGATCTACGGGATAAAAATAGCTCCGCCCACCCGGGCCCGCCATGCCCGGACGATCCTGTCGGTTTTTTCAGCATCCGCCTTCTCAAAGAGGTCAATGGCGGTAAGGTCGATGCCCGGCGGGAGAACGGTCGAGAGCAGGCGGAGGTCGCCCTGGTAGACCTCCACCTCCCGTGCGCCGGCGGCGGTGGCGACCCTCAGGGGTTCCCGCGCGACCTCACGGCGCCGGAGGTCGTCGTAAGACCGGTGCATCGTCACGCCCTCGATACCGAGGTGCTCGCGGTTCACCTGGAGGTTACAAGCGGTCCAGTAGGCGGCCGCGTACCAGGCGTCGTTTGCTATCACGCGGGGGATGCCCGCCCGGGCGGCGGCAAGGGCGAGGGTGCCGGCGCCGGAGCAGGCGTCGACGAATGTCCGGGGGCGGTGCCGCCCGATCTCCCGCTCGAGGGAGAGGATCTTCTCGTCGCGGTCCCGGGGGAACTCGACGTGCAGGGCCGACTGCTGTTTATAGATGACGACGGGTCCTGCCCGGGTGGAGAAGACGTCAGCCCGGACGTCGCATCCGGCAAGCAGGGTATTTGTCTCCGGTTCGGTATCGGTATCCCTGATCCCCGGTGTCCCGGTCCCCGCCCGGATGACGCCTCTGACCTCCGGGACGGTGGCGACCAGGCGGGCCGCCGCCTGCTCTCCAATCGACCGGGAGAGGAGGACGAGCGACCGGGGCGGGAGGTAGGGGGGCCTTCGCATAGCAAACCCGGGATGAACGAGCGGTGTTCCGGCGGCGGCAAGGGGTTCGGTCCCCGAAAGGTCGCCTTCGGCGGCCATTGCCCGGTATATATCGGCAAAGACCTCATCGATGAACCGCTTTCCGCAGGAAGGACAGGGTTCCGCGGCATCGATATCGGGCGGCGGGCTCCGTTTGTCGTAGACGAGCCCGGTGCAGTCGGGGCAGGGGGCGAACCGTTCGGGGAGGGTCAGGAGAAGCTCGCGGGCGCCCGTGACGCAGTCGTGCCCGCAGACCGGACAGTGCATACCGGATGGGTTGGGGGCCGGGGTATTTAGGTCTTTCATGCCCCCTCTTCGGTCGGTTCCATCAGCACCGCAAGCATTGCGGTCGTTCTCCATGCTGCATAGGTATTCCGGGGCCACCTCTTTGAGATCTCGACGATCCGTTCTTGTCCGGCGCTGATCCGCTGCTCATCCCTGGAGGAGGCGGGTCCCTCCTGCATCCTGCAGTGTTGCGCACCCTCTTTGCAGTCTCCCGTGCTGTCTGCCATCCCTTCCTGCACCGTGACTCATCATCCTCATTGCGCCGCCAGAGGGATCTGGACCGATCCTTCCCGGAGCCATCCCCAGGCGTCACGGAGGCGGTTCTCCGGGAAGTAGCGGACATCGATGCCGGAGAACCCGACAAAGAGCCCCGGCAGGCGATTCATCCACTCCCGCCACCGTTCGCCGCCGACGACGGCGACCCGATCGACACTCTCCACCCCGGACCACTGCCTGAACGCCTCCCAGGGCTCTCCCGGCCTCCAGCTCCGGAACCCTTCGATCTTCAAGAGGACCCGGACGTTCCGGTGGTCTTTCATCGCTCGTTCGAGCTCCGGGATCAGGAGGGTGGTATAGTCACTCTCGCTCAGTTTTCCGTCGAACCGAAACCCGATCACGGGTCCCGAACTCTCCTTCATCCGGTCAAGCATGGGTGCCCTTTTGCACCCGGAAGAGAAAAAGGCTGCGGCACTCCTCCCGGGAGCGAGTAGCTGTGTCACCGGCGTACCGGTTCCACCTCTCTCCCCGGAGGAACCCGGAGCCCGTTCGCCCCGGTCTGGCCCCGGCCGCGGAGGGCCGTACCGGCCCATCGTCCGGGTGCCCGGAGTGGCTCCCGGTCGGGCATGCTCCGCACGGCGGGCGGTCCGGTCACGCGGACTTCCGGAGTGCAAAGGCGATTGCCAGTATCCCTCCGGCGATGGCGATGATCGCAAGAACCCATACCAGGGCGAGAGCGGCGATGAACGGATGCGCGATCAGGATGAGCCCGAAGATGATGCTCACGATACCGAGAACCCCGGATCCGAAACCGGCGCCGGTGACTCCCCGCACGAGATGGACCACCCCGATGATCAGGCCTTCGACACCGATGATGATGGCAAGGAACGTTGGAAGGAGGATGGCGCTGTAGAGCGGATAGGCCAGGACCAGGATGCCGGCGATGATGCCGAGGACGCCGACGAGCACCTTCCACCCCTTGTCCGTTCTGTCCGAGTAAAGGTTCGTGAGGACTACTATTCCATCGATCAACCAGTATATGCCGAGGATTATGGTAAGAATCATGAGAACCCCTACGGGGTACGTCAGGAGCAGGACCCCGAGGGCAAGGGCGACGATGCCCTGGATCAGCATGGTTGTGTTTGCCATATAATACCTCAGGTGGTCTAATCCTGGTATAAATATGCACCTCTTCGGCAACAGATCTCCCATGAGATCGGCCAGAGACTGACTCGGAAGTTCCCCGGAACGCCCGGGCCCGGGTGCTCCGGCGCATGCTGCCGGGCAGTCGTGATACAGGAAGTTATATGTGCACACCTGCCTTTCCCCTGCCCGGCAGGGTCGTCGTGCATGTTCCTCACCGGTGTGCTGATCTGGCTTCATCAGGCTGTGAAGGCGCTGGCGGCATTGCTCATCCTCGTTACGCTCCTCCCCCTCGTTCTCGGCCTGGTTCTCGGCATACCGGCGGCCCGGGTACTTGGTCTGATCTCATCCACCATCGTTCTCCAGGCAAACGCTGTTTTTGTCGGCGTGGGTATGGGGATACACCCTGCTGTGGTTCTTCTGATCATGACGCTCGTCGAGGTCGGCGTCGTGCTTGCCATTTACTCGATCTGTGATGCGTTTGCCCTCCAGTCGGCACGGGTCAGGGGTATGCTGGAGCGCACGGAGGAAAAGATACAGAAGGTGCCGCTTCTTGCGAGGTACGGTGCGGTGACCCTCGTCGTTCTCCCGGCAATGCCGATCATCGGCCTCTACTCGAGCACGGTGATCAGCTGGATCCTCGGGTGGAACAGGATGCTGTCCCTCATATTCATCACCATCGGGTGGGTCGCCGTCACGGCCTTCCTCCTGCTCGTCGCGCTCGGGTTTGTGCAGGTGCTCTTCTGACGGGCCGGCGATATACCGTTCGGTAGATGGATATCCCTGGAGAGATAGAGTGATCATGCTCGACTCTGGCAAGGGGAGAACAACAGGATGACCTTTGATATACTATTTGTCATTATAATAGTTCTTAACATCCTATTTGCCGTCACCATCGTCTTTTTTGAGCGGAAGAACCCGACGGCGGCGATGGCCTGGCTGATGGTCCTCTTCTTCCTGCCGCCGATAGGGTTCTTCCTCTATCTCTTCTTCGGGCAGAATTATACCCGGCAGAGAATGTTCGTCGTAAAGAGGGAGGAAGACCGCCGGTTCCTGCAGGAGATATTTCTCGCGCAGCATCGTGAGTTTGCTGATACTCGCTACCGGTTCGCCATCCCTGAGGTGGATGAGTTTCGCGAGGCGATCCTTCTCCTTCTCCAGAACAACCGGGCGTTCCTGACCGGGAAGAACCGGGTTGATCTCTACACCCGGGGTGAAGATAAGTTCGACGCGCTCTTTGCCGCGATACGGGAGGCGCGCCACCATATCCACCTGGAATACTTCATCCTCAACAACGACGAACTGGGGCGGGCGGTCGTCCACGCCCTTGCAGAGAAGGCGCTGGAGGGTGTCGAGGTCCGCCTCCTCTTCGACGCGATGGGAACCCGCGCCGGCGGCGGAACGCAGAAGGCGTTCTCAGAACTGACCGATGCCGGCGGTAAGATAGGGGTCTTCTTCCCCTCGGTCTACCGGGTCAACTACCGCAACCATCGAAAGATCGCGGTCATCGATGGGACGGTGGGGTTCATCGGCGGGTTCAACATCGGGGACGATTACCTGGGGAAGGGTCCGCTCGGGCCCTGGCGCGACACGGCTTTCCGGATCGCCGGGCAGGCCGTCCAGATGCTCCAGCTCCGGTTCTTCCTTGACTGGCACTACGTGACCGGCGGGTATCCCGGGCCCCGCCCACGCTACTTCCCGGCCCCGGGCGACCACGGGACGACGCCGATCCAGATCGTCTCGAGCGGCCCCGATACCCGGTGGAGCCCGATCAAGGAGGGTTACATCAAGCTGATCAACTCGGCCAGGGAGTCGGTCTACATCCAGACGCCCTACTTCGTGCCCGATGAGAGTGTCACCGATGCTCTACGGATTGCAGCGCTCTCCGGGGTCGATGTCCGCGTCATGATCCCCTGCAAACCCGACCACCCTTTCGTCTACTGGGCAAGCCTCTCGTTCATCGGCGACCTTCTCGACGCCGGGGTGCGGGCCTACACATACGACAACGGGTTTCTCCACGCAAAGACGATCGTCGTCGACGGGAAGGCCGGATCGGTCGGGAGCGCGAACTGGGATGTGCGGAGTTTCCGGCTGAACTTCGAGGCGAACGCCTTCTTCTACGATGCGGCGGTCGGCGCCGAACTTGCACGGGCATTCAAGGAAGATCTCGCTCTCTCCACCGAGATCACGCTGGAGAGTTACCGGGCGCGGTCGCGCCGGGTCAGGATGAAGGAGTCGGTCTCCCGCCTCTTCTCGCCCCTCGGGTGAGCCACCTCACCCGTCGAGGTGGGCCTTGATGAACCTCTTGATCCGGGGGAGGTTCTGCTCCCAGCGTGCCTGGAGGATGGGGACGGTGTGGGGGAGGTGGTGCGGGAGGACTGCGGTCCCCATCACGGCCTTTTCGACGAGCGGCCGCTCTCGCCCGATGATGACGGTCGCTCTCGCCCGGATGGCGTCGAGGAGTTCTTCAACGGTTTCGGCCTCCGCGCAGGTGACGACCCCGCCGAGCTCGTGGAGGAGGTGGCCGTCGGTCCCGCCGGTCCGGCCGAGGCCGTGGGCGGTGGCAAGAGCGGCTGCCTTCAGGTTATGGGACCGGGCCATACCACCGCAGATCACCTCGAGGGCGTCGAGGCGGGAGAAGACCTCCCTGTCGATGCACCGGCCGGCGACGCACCGCTGGACCCCCCGGTTCAGGAAGATGTAGCCGCAGGGGTGCGCCTCGGCGGCGATGCAGGCGTAATCTTCCCGGTGGTCGAGGATCTCCTGGGTATCGAGGCGTATCGCGGTAAACGGGCCGTTTCTTCGGTTCTTTTCGATGTGGCACCGGTAGAAGTCGAGGAGGTCGGCAACTGAGTAGAAGTAGAGGAGGATGTGCGGGCCGTCGTTGGCGCTGACCTCGACACCGGGTACGAGGGGAACGCGTATATTCTGCCGCCCGGCCTCGACGACGCCGCCGACCTGGTTGTGGTCGGTGATCGCAAGCCCGATCCCCCGCCGGGCGGCGAGTTTGAGTGCATCCCGCACGCGGGTTGGCGAATCGGAGTGGCGGGTATGGAAGTGCATATCAGCCGGGAGGAGACCGAGCCGCCGGATCGCCTCCGGCAGGGGTTTTTCGAATATGATGTCCTTGTAATGGCGCATGGGATCGCTGTCTGATCACCGGTAGGTTGCCGGGGATGAAAAAAGGTTGCCTGCTCTCCCGGGATCTCGCATCTCTCGTTTTGGCAGCGCTATCCCGGCTTGAGAGCGGCCTCTTCTGCGGCGATCGGCTCCCGCAGCCAGTCGAGGGCATCGTTCAGGTGTTCGCTTGAGAAGTATCGGACGTCGATGCCGACAAACCCGACAAAGAGCCCCGGTAGATAGTTCATCCACTCCTCCCATTTCTCACCGCCGACGATCGTTATCCGGTCGACCTTCTCCATCCCCGGCCAGTCCTTGAGGGCCTCCCAGTTTCCGCGGGGTTTCCAGCCGTGAAAGTTCACGATGGAGAAGAGGATCCGGAAGACCGGGTGGGTTCCTCCCGCCTCTTCGAGCGCCGGTATCAGCACCCCGTTGTAGTCTTTGGTCGTCATATCACCGTCGAATCGGAATCCGGCGATCTCTCCTGCACCCGTCTCCATCCGCTCAAGCATGGCGCCCCCCCTTCCGGGGCACGCCAGAAAAAGGTTCCGGTCGCTCCCCCGGTCCGGGGCTGGCGCGAGCGGGAGGAGCCCCGGCGCGGGATATTGCAGGGATGGGGCGCCCGTGGCCGGACCCGGGGGATGTTACTTTTGCCGCTCCCCGGCGTTCATCATCTCCCCGAGCCACCGGGTCTCATCCCAGCTTTCAAGGAAGAGTTTCACCGCGATCGTCAGGGGTATGGCGAGGAAGACCCCGACCGCCCCGAGGACGAGACCCCAGAAGACGACCGAGAAGATGACGACGAACGGCGAGAGGTTGAGCCCCTTTCTCGTGATCTGGGGGAAGACCAGGTTCTCCGCCGCGGCGTCGATGAGGGTGATGGCGACGATGACGGCCAGGGCCCCCGACGGACCGAACCCGACCAGGGCAAGGAGTGTCGGGGGTATTGCGGCCACGACGAGGCCTATGTAGGGGACGTAACTCAGGATGAAGGCGATGAACCCCCAGAGCGCCGCGAACTCGACCCCGAGGAGGGCAAGGAAGAGCCCGGTCCCGACCCCGGTGACCAGGTTCACCTCGGTCCTGATCACGACGTACTCGATGAGGAACCGGCCCGATTGCGTGAGGTGCCGGTAGGGTGGACTCTCCGGCCCCAGGCGTCGTGCAAGGGCGGCCGCGAACCGGGGCGCCTCGATGAGGAGGAACCCGATCGCTATCGCGACGATGATGGCATCGAAGGCGATGTTCCCGACCTGCCGGGCGATCTCTGCCGCCTGCTGGATCACAAATCCTCTGTCGATGTAGTCCCAGACCTGGATGCCGGTAGTATCGATGCCGTAGCTGGCGATGATGGTTGCCTGCGCCTCGAGCGCTTTCTCATAGCGCGGCAGGGAGAGGAGGAACTCGGTGAAGGCCATGCCGAGGAAGGCGATCGTCCCGATAAGGACCACGGCGAGCCCCGTGACCACCATCCCGGCAGCGAGGGCCCGGGGCACTCCCCGGCGGGTCAGCCATGCCATGATGGGCGCGGTGATCATGGCAAAGAAGACGGCGATGAGGAATGGGCCGAGGATCGGTGTGGCCGCCTGGATCCCCGCGAGGACGATGACGACCGCCGCCCCGACGATCGCGATACGGGCGGGGGGAGAGAGGCTCTCGGGGTTCATATCCACAAGAAAGGTATGGGTGCCCGGGAAAGAAAGAGTTTTCCGGGCGGGGTCTCATGTTCCGGCCTCCGCCGTTTGGATCGCCTCCATGAGCGACTCCCAGATGGTCGGGGTCGCGACGAATATGTTTGCGGGACCGACGGTCTCCGTTACTCCGGTCTCGGCGAGGCCCGCAAGCAACCGGGGATCGACCTCGGCGAGGATGAGCCGGCCGTTGTGGGCGAGAAGGCGCCGGGCATAGCGCTCCAGCATCCGGAAAAACCCCGTCCCGGCCTCGACTCTCCCCCGGAGGGCGAGGATCACGACTGCGCCGTCCGTTCCCTCCGGTGACGGGAGCGACCGCTCGATGGCCCGGAGGGTGGCGAAGTAGACGCTTCCCGCTATCGAGAGGATGGTGAGGCGGCCGTCGGGGAGCCAGCCGGGTGGCGACTCTTCCCGGAACATTCCCCCCTCCACCGGGACGAGGCGGACCACGGAGGCCTCGCGGGTGGATGTGATGAGGTAGATGGCAAGCGAGAGAAAGACGCCGACGTAAATGCTGTACTGGAGCGGCAGGACCTGGGTGGATATGAAGGTGGCGATCATCCCCCAGCGCCCGGGGCGGGAGTACCTGCAGATGCAGACGATCTCGTGGGGCCGGTAGATGAGTTCGGCCCCGATGAGGATCAGGATGCCGGCGAGGGCCGAAAGCGGTATCAGTTCCGCGAGCGGGCCCGCGACGAGGATGACCGCCCCGACGAGGATGCCCGAGATGAGGTTTGCCGCCCGGGTCTCTGCCCCCGCGCTGACGTTTAAGGTCGTCGCCGAGAGCGAGCCGCTTGAGGGTGCACACTGGAAGAAGCTTGCGAGTATGTTCGCCACCCCCTGCCCGGCAAAGTCACGGTTGACGTCGGCGATGGTCCCGTCGGGCTCGGGAGTCTTCTCGGTGATCCCGATGGCCATCACGAGACCGATGATGGCGAGGGCAAGCGCCGGGACGAGGAGACCGGGAGCGAGGGCGAGCTCGGGGAGGACGGGGAACGGGAGGCCGGCGGGGATGGCGCTGATATCGCCGACGAGCGCGACCTCGAGATCCACTGCCCGTACAAGGAGGGTCGTTATGACGATCGGGAGGAGGAGGGCGGCGGAACTGAGGCGCGGCGCCCGCCGAAAGGTGAGGGCGAGGGCGATGGTGAGGAGGCCGACGGCAAGCGGTTGCACCTGGATATCGCCCGCATGCAGTATGAGGTCGAGGACGGCAAGGATCTGGATCGCGTCCCCTGGGAGTTCGTAGCCGGTGAGGTTCCCGAGCTGCCCGAGGACGATCAGGAGTGCCGCTCCGATGATGAACCCGGTGAGGACGGCGTTCGATATGAACCGGGTCAGGCTGCCGGCCCTGGCGAGACCGAACCCGAGCTGGAAGAGTCCGACGAGGAGCGTCAGGACAAAAAGGGTGGCCGGGACATCGCTCTCGGGGACCGGAGCGAGGATGGAGAAGAGCGAGACCGCGATGACGTTTGAGAGCATCACCTTGAGGAACGAGGAGCCGGTGAGGAGCGCCCCGAACGCCGTCGAGAACGCGGCGGTGTAGAGGCCGTAGATCGGGTTGATACCGGCGACGAGGGCAAACCCCATCGTCTGCGGGATGCCGACCAGGGCAGTGGTCGTCCCGGCGACGATGTCGGCGGAGAGACTCTTCCTCCAGTGCGGTTCACCCGAGGGCATGCGCCGGGAGAGTGCGGGCCGCCGGGTATATAGTTACTCTTCGGGCTTGCCCGGCAAGGGTGGAGGAACGACGGTGAAGGCACCACGGTTTATCTCTCGACGCTCCCAATACCTATCATAGAGAGGCTACTATCCATGGAGATCGCGTTCACCAAACTGCAGGGAAACGGCAATGACTTTATCCTGATCGACGAGTACCAGCACGAGATCATTCCCGAAGAGATGAAGGGATCGTTTGCGGCGCTTTACTGCGATCGCAGGTTCGGTATCGGTGCCGACGGCGTCCTCTTTCTCCAGGCGTCCAATCACGCCGATGTCCGGATGCGGCTCGTGCAGCCCGACGAAAGCGAGGCCGCCATGTGCGGGAACGGCATCCGGTGCCTCGCGAAGTACGCTTATGACGCCGGCTACGCCGGAGAGTCCTGCTCGGTCGAGACCGGGGCCGGAGTCGTCCCGGTGGCGATGGGCTATGTGGACGGCGAGTTCGCCGCGACGATCACGATGCCGGAGCCTGCGTTCGAGCGAAGCGCCATACCGGCTACCGGGAATGGGGAGTACCGGGAGGATATCCGCGGGTTTGCCGTCCACGCCGTGAACACCGGCGTTCCCCACGCCGTCGTCTTTGCAGAAGAGGTCGATGCCATCGATCTCGCTGCCGTCGGCCCGGTCATCCGGAACCATCCCACCTTTCCCGAAGGCGCAAACGTCAACTTCGTCGAGTGTGCCGGAAACGATATCCTCCGGGTTCGGACATTCGAGCGCGGCGTCGAGGCCGAGACAGAGTGCTGCGGCACCGGCGCCACGGCCTCCGCAGCGGTCGCCCGCCGCCTCGGCTACGTCGGAGAGACGGTGAGGGTCGAGACGAACGGCGGCCCGCTCGTCATCAGCTTCAGCAAAGCCGTCACGATGGAAGGCCCCGCCGAGACGGTCTTCTTCGGTGTTATACCGCTCTGATCCCGTCTTCGGTGATCACGAAATCAAACGAAATCCCTTCCGGCCGGGACCGGTGCTTCCGGAGCATGGCCCGCCGGACGCTATCCCTCTTTTCGAGTCGCACGATGGCCTTGGATATATGCTCAAGCGCCGTCCCCCCGAGGCCGGAGACACGGTCCCGCTCCACGTCCACGTAGATCTGGTTCGTGATCAGGACGGGGATGTCGTATTTCTTTGCAAGCCCGAGGAGTTTTATCACGTGGTGCGAGAGTCTCCGCACCGCCTCCCGCCCGAGGTCGAGCTCCGTCCGGTAGAGGGCGGTCATCGAATCCATCACCAGGAGGTCGACGGGTGCGCCGTCTTTCTTCCTGAGCAGCGTCTCCGTATCGGCGATCATCGCCCCCTGCTGGGCGAAATCGATCGGCTCAAAGAGGTAGAGCCGATCGGCGAACTCCGCGGCATGCCCCCCGGCGACCTGGGCGAACCGCTCCACCGAGAATCCTTCCGTATCGATATAGATGATCGAGTTCCCCGCCCGGAGGCTCGCAACCGCCGCCATCAGGCAGAAGGTGCTCTTGCCGCTCGCGGGTTCGCCGTAGATCTGGGTGATCGTCCGCCGCTCGAGTCCCCCGCCCAGCAGGTCGTCGAGGGGCCGGCTTCCCGTGCTGACCCGGTCCGGCTTCATGACGCGAGCACGCCCCGCTCGATGAAGAGGCGACGTGCCGCCGCCTCGACGGTGCCGGTAACCTCGCGGAGGGGGATGCCCGTGTCCCGGGCACACGCCGCCGCCTGCTCGTGCTCCGCTTTGAACGAGGTGATCTCCCCTCCCGACCACCCGCATTTGACGTCGATAGCGAACTCCCGGCCGCTGATGGTCACCGTGATCTGTTCGACCGTCCGTTCGGCGATCGCCCGGTGGATCATCGGTATGCAGCGTATGCCGAGCGTCCCGAGTTCTGCGGCCATCACCCCCATGAGGCGGCCGGTCGCATCGGGGTAGGAGATGACCCGGATGAGATGGCCGCTCCGCCCCTTCTTCATAACGACGGGAGTGGCGCTTGCGTCCCGTGCTCCTTCTTCCATCAGCCGGTTTATCGTGTAGGCAAGGGTCTCCCCGGTGACGTCGTCGACGTTCGTCTCGAGGATATCGACCCGGTCGCCGCCGGCCTTCTCATCCGTTGCGAAGATCATCGAGCGGAGGACGTTCGGCCGGCCCGGCGGGTTCCTGCTCCCGGCCCCGTAGCCGACCGCCCTGATCGCCGCCGGCCCGATATCGTCGGGCCGGGTCGTCGAGAACTCGGCAAGGAGAGCGGCCCCCGTCGGGGTGCAGAGTTCTCGCTCCTCGCCGCCGGGAACGGTCCGGAGGTCCGATGCGGCAAGGATAGCGACGGTCGCGGGGGCCGGGATAGGGAAGGTGCCGTGGGCCCCGACGGCAAACCCACGGCCGAGGGCGACCGGGAGGACGGCGACACCGTCGGGGGCGAGGGAGTACAGGGCGGTGCAGGCCCCCACAACATCGGCTATGGCGTCGTCCGCACCCACCTCGTGGAAGTGTGCCCCGTGTCCGTGGATGCTCTCTTCAGCCCGGTGTATCCGGAGAAAGACCCGCCGGGCCATCTCCCGTGCAGGGGCGGGGGTGTCGCTCTCGGCCACCCGGTCGAGCACCTCCTCAAGCGTACGGTGGTCGACCGGTGCATGCGCTCTCACCCGGACTGCGCGGATCCCGGAACGGTCTACCCGCTCTATTGTCGGTTCGCCGACGACAGAGCGCATGGCTGCCCGGACAACCCCCTCGTCCGCCCCCAGATCGAGAAGCGAGCCGATGATCATGTCGCCTGCGGCCCCGTTGAACGGATCGAAGAGAAGTACGTTCATGCGCCTCCAGTACTTATAAATCCCCCGAATATAAGAATTAGAGGTAATGCCCGAGATATACTTGAAAGTAGATAGCGCGTACCCGGAGGATCAGGGGGCAGGCAAGGCACGGCTTGACCCTGACACCATGCTGCAGCTTCGGCTCAGCCCCGGAGACCTCGTCGCTATCGAGGGTAAACGCCGCACCGTGGCCAAGGTCTGGCGTGCCATGGTGAACGACTGGCACCAGGGAAAGGTCCGAATCGATAATTTTACCCGGCTCAACACCGGCGCCAGTATCGGGGATCGTATAAAGATAAAGACGCTGGATGAGGAGGTCGAGGCGAAACGAGTGGTGCTCGCGCCTCCCGAGGATCTCCCGAAACAACTCCCCATCAACTACAGCAGTGTCGTCAATAAGCTGATCGACTTTCCCGTCGTGAAGAACGACTCCGTGCCGATCCAGGCGGGGCTCCCGTTCATGCAGCCCCAGCTCGTCGCGTTCAAGGCCGTGGTGGTCGAGCCGGAGAACGCCGTGATCATCACCAAGAACACGAAGATCGAGTTCTCCGAGAAACCCGCCGCCGGGTTTGAGGGCGTCAAGAGGATCAGCTACGAGGACATCGGCGGCCTGAAGGGCGAGCTGCAGCGTGTCCGCGAGACGATCGAGCTTCCCATGCGCCACCCGGAGATATTCCACAAGCTCGGCATCGAGCCCCCGAAGGGCGTCCTCCTCTACGGCCCGCCGGGGACGGGTAAGACCCTGATAGCAAAAGCGGTCGCAAGCGAGAGCGGCGCCCATTTCATCTCCATCGCGGGGCCCGAGGTGATATCGAAGTACTACGGCGAGAGCGAGCAGCGCCTCCGCGAGGTCTTCGAGGATGCCCGGCAGCATGCGCCGGCCATCATATTCATCGACGAGCTCGACTCGATCGCTCCCCGGCGGGAAGAGGTGACCGGGGAGGTCGAGCGGCGTGTGGTTGCCCAGCTCCTGACGATGATGGACGGGCTTGAGGAGCGGGGGCAGGTCGTGGTGATCGGGGCCACGAACCGGCTCGACGCCATCGACCCGGCTCTCCGCCGCCCCGGCCGGTTCGACCGGGAGATCGAGATAGGTGTCCCGCCGGAGGGCGACCGAGCCCAGGTGCTCCACATCCACACCCGGGGCATGCCGCTCGGAGAAGGCGTGGATATCGCCGCCATCGCCCAGCAGACCCACGGGTTTGTGGGGGCGGACCTTGCCGCTCTTGCCCGTGAGGCGGCTATCAAGGCGCTTCGGCGCTACCTCCCCGAGATCGACCTCGAGGCCGAGGAGATTCCGGCAGAGACCCTCGAGAAGATGGAGGTGCAGGGCAAGGACTTCCGCGACGCCCTCCGCGACGTGGGCCCGAGCGCCATGCGGGAGATCCTCCTCGAGGTGCCGCACACCACCTGGGGGGATGTCGGCGGGCTTGAGGAGGCTAAGCAGGACATCCGCGAGGCGGTCGAGTACCCGCTCACCCGGCGGGAGCAGTTCGAGGATCTCGGCATCGAGCCTCCGAAGGGTGTCCTCCTCTACGGGCCGCCCGGGACCGGTAAGACCCTGATAGCAAAGGCGGTCGCAAGCGAGAGCGGGGCGAACTTCGTGCCCGTCAAGGGCCCTCAGCTCCTCTCGAAGTGGGTCGGCGAAAGCGAGCGGGCCGTCCGCGAGGTCTTCAAGAAGGCCCGGCAGGTAGCGCCGTCCATCATATTCTTCGATGAGCTCGATGCCCTTGCCCCCGCCCGCGGCGGCGGCAGCGAGTCGCACGTCATCGAGAGCGTGCTAAACCAGATCCTCACCGAGATCGACGGCCTTGAGGAACTCCGCGGCGTCGTGGTGATGGGTGCGACCAACCGACCGGATATGGTCGACCCGGCGCTCCTCCGGCCCGGGCGGTTTGACCGGCTCGTCTACATAGGCGAGCCCGGGCGGGACGACCGTGAGAAGATCCTCAGGATTCATACCCGCTACATGCCGATCGAGGGTTCTACGATCGAGGATGTCGTGGATATGACCGAGGGGCTCTCGGAGAATGCGGTCGAGGATCTGATGCTCGCGGTCGACGCCGGCCGCCATACGAGTATCGAAGACCTCCGGAGCCGCCGCGCAATGATCGAGGCAGATGGTGATGAGGGGCTCCGGCGCTCTCTCCGGCGGAGGAAGATCGTCGACCTCCTCTCCCAGCAGAAGATCGCCCTCGACGATCCCGCGCGAAGCCGGCTCATCAGAAAGATAGCGACCGAGACCGAAGGATTCGTCGGCTCGGACCTCGAAGCGCTCGGCCGGGAGGCGGCCATGCTCGCGATGCGGGAGGGTGCATCCCACGTGAACGCGACGCACTTTGACCGGGCGCAGGAGAAGGTGCACGCGACGATGAACGAACGGCTGCGGCAGTACTACGGGAGGGTGCAGCAGCACTTCAAGGGCGGGCTCCCAAAAGAGATCCAGCCTCCGGAATACCAGTAGGGGGATATCCGGGAGAAACCCCCGGAGAACTCTTTTTGTGCGGGATATATCCCCTCATTATCGTCCCGGCAACTTTCTGTCGCTCCCGAGAACCCCTCTCCCCTGCCCGATCGGGAGCGGGGTCGCCCCCACGATTATGGCAGATCAATCGATGCAGAGACTATCCAGGATACCACTCTGTTTCAGCCTCTCTTCGGGGTCGTCAAAGACAACCTCCGCGCAGCTGAAATGTTCGGGATCGAAATCGAAGTCGCAGTACTCGTCATCCTCATCGCGTGCATCCGGGTTTCTGAGTTTCTCCAGGTACTCCTCGTATCCCCACACACCCCCGATGTCTTCGGGAGGGCATGCCCGCTTTCCCTTGATGCACCGGGGATACCTGATGCCGGATTCTTTCGGGAGGATCTTCTCAAGGATGACCATGTGCCTCCAGTCGTCGCCGAAATCGTAGGTATACACCGCCCGGGGATTATTTATGGCGAAGAAGTCGGCCATGGCGGTCTCCCAGCTGAGCAGTATCCCGGGAGCGAATTCGCTTGGGAACCCGATCTCCACCTCGGCATGGCTTTTTGGATCCTTCATCTGGAACTCGTGCAGGTGGCTATCGGTCCATCCCATCGCGTCCTGGATTGCAACATGAAAGTCCCAGATACTGTAGGTCTCCGGCACCTGAATCCTCCTCCAGATGGGAGGGCGGATCTCCTGAAGGGTGATCTTGAACTGGTACACGTTCTCGAATGTTTTCTTCTTCTTTGGCATCTCTCTCACACTCCTCTGCAATTCCGCAGGCGCACCGGACGCACTCCATCCCCGGTCGTGCAGAGATCTGTTTCTCCGAAGTGATCCTTCTCCCTACCGCAAAAAAAAGGTTCCTGCCGGGATCTTCTCTCCTATCCACCGGGCGAGAGGGAGCACCTGCAGGCCCGGGGGCGGGTCGGAGTCCAACCCCGCAAATTCCGTAAAAATTCCCCCGCTACACCTCATCCCCGGGAGTTCCGGCGCATATGACCCGCACCGCCCGGGCGAAACTCCTCTCCTCAGGCCATCGCAACAACTATTGCCTCCAGGATTTCACATCTCATGAGATGTCTTCGTGTTTCAGTGACCCGCATATCCTGGAGTTCTTCGCAATAGGATTCGACCTGATGGGGGGGCATCTCCCTCCATCTGCGGTTGCCCCAATCATCACGGATGCCGAGGATGTGCTGGAAAAATATCCCGACAACCGGGGTGCCGCTCTTGCGCTTGATGCCCTGAACGATCTCATAGGGGAGCGGGACGAGGCGCTCATCGCCCTTGAGAGTCTGGCCATGCTCTCTGAGAGCTCGATCAACATGCTCCGCAGGGCGCGGCAGCTGATGCTCTCGGGGAAGACGGAGGAGGCCGAAGGCCTGCTTTTAGAGATCACCCGGATGAGAACAGCGGGATCGGTACCAAGAGAACTCCACATCATGCTCGCGTTCGCCCGCCTGGGCGATAGGGAAGCGTTCGCCCGCATATGGCACGACCTGATCGAGCGGGACGGCCTCTTAGAACCCGTCCCTGCTGAAGAATTCATCAAATATCCCGGTGACTACACGCTGCTTGGAGAGTTCCCGTTCAGGGAACAGATCGAGTCTCTTGAATACCTCTTTTCGTACGGGGTTCAGGAGAACAGAGAAGCCGAAGTATTTGCTTTTATCCATAGTCTCCCGGATTACCTGGAGAACCTCCTCACCCGGGTAGACCTGGAGGAGCGGGAATACGGTATCTCCGGGTGCTTCGCAGCGTTGCCGGTGATCAAAGCAATTGCTGAGGGGAGCCTCGATGTTATCGAGAAGATATTCTCGACGTACGATCCGATATCCGATGAACGGTTCCTTGAAGAGACCGGAGAGAACATCGAACATATTCGAAAGTCGGGCGTGGAGGCCGGCGTGTTGAACGAACTGTTGCGCTGGTCCGTTGATCCCGTGCAACCGGCCGGGAAGTTACTCGATACATTGCGGAGGCATACCGGAGGGGACGATGAGCCGATCCTCGCTATGTTCGATATGGCGAACATGGGGGCATCCGGGGTTGCTGTCGGGGAGCTGGCCTCATTACTCCTGGAGGCTCATCCAGACAACCGCTGCCTTATAGAGAGTGTATACGGTTCGCTGAAGTCGGAGGAGCGATATGATGAGGCGCTGGCGTTTGCCGACCGCCACGAATTCCTGAAACAGGATGACGCTCAGTTCGAGAGCTTGAAGCTGGAAGCACTTCGCTCGTCGGATGAGGAGGCAGCCTTTCAGTTCCTCCTCGGAGGGATAAAGGAGAGGCGCATGCTGGAGCGCTACGCCGATCTCTTCGAGCTGGCGCTCGCGCTTGACCGGATAGATGAGGTCGCCTCGCTCAGATGGATCTTTGCGGAAGAGAAGGGGGCAATCGCGGGATCACATATGCTGAATGCGCTGGACCGCCTGAAGAAGAGGGATGTAAAGGAAGGCACGGCGCTGTTTGAGCGGGCAAAGAGATCCGGTTTTCCGGAAGAGCTCGCCCTGATGCTCCTGGCGCGTTCTCTCCTCTCGGCCGGCTATCCCAAACGGGTCGTCGGGCTCCGTGAAAAGATGCTCAAGACGTCGCTGCCTCCAGAGGAGATCTACCCGCTGCTTATCCGGGCATACCGGGAGCTCGGCAGGGAATCCGAGGCACGCGACGTGGAAGCAATGCTTGAGGCGGTGCGCTGAGCGGGAACCGGGGATAGAACCGCGACGGAAGGTCTCCCCGGATCATTCGGGGGTGAGGTGGGTATTCAAGGGGAGATCCTTCGTCCCGGCGGCGACTCACCCGATGCCCTGAGCCGCTCTCCCCTCACCGCCGGCCGAACCATACCACGAGGCCGATGATCGCTGCGAGCGGAATCACCCACCCGGCCGCCGCCTTCGGGGTCGGGGCCGGCTCGCCTCCCGCCTGCGCCTCGATCCACGCGACCGCGTACGAGAGCTGGACATCCTCCCCGGCCATCGCCCGCTCAAGGGTATCTCGATCGAGCGGCACACGGACCGTCGGGGCGACACCGCCGATCATCGATCTGTTGCTGTCGACCTGGATCCGACCGAGCTCATCGAGCGATGCACCCTGCGGGAAGGCCGTCATGATACCGAGCGGCAACACCGGTCCCATCGACTCCATCCCGAACGCCCCGTTCGTCCCGTACCACGAGACGATCGCGCCAGCCCCGGTCTCGGCAAAGACCTTCGGAAGTCCCTCCCCCGAACTGATGGTGTAGGGGCTGACCAGGAGGGCGACCGGCCCTTCGTAGCGGTCCGGCCGGGGCTCGCTCCAGGACTCCCAGAGGACCGCCTGCTCCCCGGTCCCGGGGTCGTACGTGGTGCCGTACTCGTAGAAGACCGGCCGGTCCACGAACCACCCGGCGAAAGCGGCGGCCAGGTTGTCGTCCCCACCCCGGTTGAACCGGAGGTCGATGACGATACCGGGCGCACCGCCGGCGATCGCAGTCTCCATCGCCGCCCTGAAAGGCTGGTAGACGTCGTAGGACTCCTCGTAGACCGCGATATAGGCGATCCCTCCCGGGAGGGTCCGGGTGGTCACGGTCTCGTTCGTGAGCATCGCCTTGAGTTCCGCCGACGACCCGGCCGCCCCGTCGTTTGTCTCGCGGCCGAGGAAGATGCTCGTCCGGGCAAGGGTCTCATAGTCGTCGTCCGTTGCGGTCAGGCTGACCGTGCGGGGAGTCGGGCCGGCGATGCCGATCTCCGTCGTCGTCCCGACCGGCGCTCGGGCGAGGAACCGCTGCTTCTGGAGGAGGATTCCTTCCGCCGTCGAGGGTTTGATCGGCGTCCACAGGATCGGCGTCGCGTTGATCGCCTCCCCGATCGGCCGACCGTTCCAGGAGACCACCTCGTCGCCGAACCGGATGCCCGCCCGCTCGGCCTCGCTCCCGCTCGCGACGTAGGTCACGATCACCTCGCCCGAATCAAGCCGTGCGACGGCAAACCCGTAGCCCCCGCCGATATCGGCATGTTTCGCCCCGAAGTCGTCAGGGGAGAGGACCAGAACGTGCCCGTCGGGGATGGCGAAGATGAACTCGCGGAGCGTACGGTAGTACGCGGCGGTATCCTTGCTCCTCTCGGCATCCGCGATCTTTTGCGCGTAGGTCGCATACAGCGCATCCCAATCGACGCCGCGCCACTCCGTGAAGGCGTAGCGCTCCTCCATGCAGGCGCAGGCCTCGCGGAAAGCGTCGCTCCAGGTCATGTTGCTGAGATCGGGCGCCTCTGTCAGGTTCGCCATGATGGGTCCGTAGGACGCCATCAGCTCTTCGGTGTAGGCCGTCTCGTTATTCCGCTCAAACGGGAGGGCGGCATCCGTCCAGACCATCCCGCACGAGTCGGTATAGAGGCCGGCGGAGGCGGGCAGCATTACGGAGAAGAGCAGGAGCAGCACGATCAATCCGGCTCTCGCTCCGCGTGAAATCCTTGAAAACACGATGCTCTACCTTATGTTACTCTTTCCTGCAGCAGGATTTGGCTTTTGTGATATCTTCCCCGGGCCTACTACGGTCAGCGTCCCGGAGGGTTGCCGGAGGGCAGGCACGATGTGGCTATGGATCACTCCGGCGGATATGCGATGAGCCCTTCCTTTACACCCCTGAGAAATCCGGCCTTCTCGTAGAGCCGGAAGACGTTCGGTTCGCTCCGGCCGGTCAGGAGCATCACCTTGTAGCAGTTTCGCTCCCACGCGTAACCCGGCGCGTGAGTGAGGAGGGTCGTCCCGAACCCCCGGTTCCGGTACTCGCGGTGCGTCACGACGTTCTCGATGAGCCCGTAGGGGCGCGCGCCCCGCGTGAGGTTTGAGTGGATGTGGAGGACGCACGTCGCGACCGGCACCCCCTCGTACTCGAGGATGAAGAGATGGGTCCGCGGGTCGGCGGGGATCTCCAGGCAGATCCTCTCCAGCACTCGATCGCCGGCTTTCTCGTCGGCATCGTGCAGGTGCGCATAGAGGGAGAGGACCGCGGCGAGGTCTTCCCGGGCGGCCTCGCGGATGAGCATCG
Source organism: Methanoculleus sp. EBM-46 (assembly GCA_001896715.1). Taxonomy (GTDB): domain Archaea; phylum Halobacteriota; class Methanomicrobia; order Methanomicrobiales; family Methanoculleaceae; genus Methanoculleus. Next base: position 10,615 of record MPOY01000308.1, on the reverse strand, counting down.
TATCGCTCTGCATGCACCATCATCCGCTCCTGCAGAGATCATCTTTGCGCTTTTACCGGCGAGGGAGCCTCCGCTGGATGTGCAGGAATTATCTCCGGCGACCACCCTGTTGGACAACTTATTTACGGCACTATGAACAAACATATACATCAAAGCGCACGCATGCCGCGCGGAGCCCATCCATGCCGAACTGCACCACGTTTCTCGATGCCAACGCCGTTAACCCCGCAAAGACCGCTCTCATCATCCCCTCGACCGGAGAGTCCTACACCCGCGCCGACCTCCTCGATACGGTCGCCCGGGCCGCGGGCGGCCTCCTCGCCCTCGGGGTCGAGCGCGGGGAGCGCGTCTGCATCTACCTGGAAAGTTCGGTGGAATACCTCATCAGTTACCTCGCCCTCTGGCGGATCGGCGCCGTCGCGGTCCCGACGAACCGGGTCTACCGCGAGAGCGAGGTCCTCTACGCCGTCCGCGACGCCGGGGCCGCAGCCGTCATCACCGACGCGGAGGGTGCGGCTCTCGTCGGGCGTATACGCGACCGGGCGCCGACGCTCCGGCACGTCGTCGCCGTCAGCGGCAACATCGCCGGCACGACACCGTGGACCGACCTCCTCCGTGCAGAGCCCTGCCGCCGCGCCGTCCACTGCCGGTTCGACGACCTCTGCCAGATCCAGTACACGTCCGGCACCACCGGGAGACCCAAAGGCGCCATGCTCACCCACGGCAACTGGATCGCGGCGATGGATGCCGAGCGGGATCTCCTCGGAATTACCGCGGACGACATCTACCTCGGTATCTACCCGATGGGCCACGTCGGGATCAGCTGGGGCATATCCACCCTCCGGGCAGGCGGGACCTACGTCGTCATGGAGCGGTTCGATCTTTCCCGCTACATCGACCTCGCCCGTGAATACCGGGCCACGATCGTCGCCGGCATGCCGCCGGTGATCCACTCCCTCCTCCAGACCCCGCCCGGGACCGAGGCGGCGCTCGCCACCGTCCGGGTGATGATCAGCGGCGGCGGCCCCCTGATGCCCGGCGTCTGGAAACCTTTCCACGAACGGTTCAGGATCCCGGTCGCCAACGCCTACGGCCTTTCCGAGACGGTCGTCGTCGGGACCGGGACCGCCATCCGTCCCGAGCACTACGCGACCGCCGACGAGTTCCGGAGCGTCGGCACCCCGGTCGGGTTCTCGGAGGTGAAGATCGTCGATGCAGACGATCCCGCTCAAGAGCTCGGTCCCGGCGAGGACGGGGAGATCGCCCTCCGGGGGCCGGGGGTGGCGCTCGGCTACTGGCAGATGCCGGAGGAGACCCGTGCCGCCTTCCTCCCCGACGGCTGGTTCCTGACCGGCGATATCGGCCACCTCGACGCGGACGGGATGCTCGCCATCACCGACAGAAAGAAGGACATGATCGTCATGTCGGGCTGGAAGGTCTACCCGACCGAGGTCGAGGATGCCCTTATCCAGCACCCGGGCATCCGTGATGCGGCGGTCTTCGGGTGCCCCGACGAGCGCCGGGGCGAGGTTCCGGTAGCCGTGGTGGTCCCTGCGGAGGGCGGCATCACCCCCGACGATATCATCGCCTTTGCCCGCGAGCGCCTCGCCGGCTACAAAGTCCCCCGCCGGGTCATCGTCGCCGCCGATATCCCCCGGGTGAACGGGTGGAAGCTCCTCCGGAAGCGCCTCAGGGAGGAGTACTGCGGTGCCGGCGGCATCGGCTGCGCCTGACGGTTACTATTAAGAAGGAAAAGCGGTGTATAGATACTCCTGACGTACACCCGAGGTGCAGATGTGGTCAAGACCAGCAGCAGACGTTCGACAGGTATCGCGGGCCTGGACCTTGTGCTCGATGGAGGATTCCCCCCGGAAGCCCATATCATCGTATCCGGATCCCCTTTAAGCGGCCTTGAGCTCCTGGCACAGCAGTTCTGGCGGACGGGGAACGCGGCGGGTGCGTACCTGATGCTCGATGCCGTGCCGCTCGAAGGCATGACCGACGCACGGGGCATGGATATTACGGCGCTGGTCGGAGCCGTGCAGGGAGAACGGATCGTCATCGACTCCCTCTCCACGCTGATCGCCGACCGGGGCATCGATGCAGCCATCCGGTTTATCCGCGAAGATGTTCAGGCGGCCGTCGATGAGGGAGCGACCATCGTTTACCTCCTCTACGCCGGCCTCCACGGCCCCTTCGAGGAGGCACGGGTGATGCGTGCAGCGGACGTCTTCATCACCCTCAGGCAGCAGATCCACGGCAACGAGATCGAGAGGACGCTCGCCATCGAGAAGCTCAGAGGCTCGAACGTGCCGCAACGGGCGATCCCCTATCACATCATCGCCCGTGGCCTTGAACTCTCGACGACGAGCAGGGTGGTCTAGTCCGTATACTCGGCCCGGACCTGTCTCGCCGCAACGACCATGTTCTTCAGTTTTCCAGACGCCTCGTCGCGTGTCCGCATCCGCAGGCCGCAATCGGGATCGATGAGCATCGCGCTCGGCGAGAGTACGTCGATCCCGGCCTCGATCCTCTTTTTGATGATCTCGACGCTCTCGACGGTGGGGCTTGCAGAGTCCACGCAGCCGTAACCGATCATCCGGCCGGCGAGATCCTTCTTCGAGAGCAGATCGAGGTTGGCCGGGTTGTTTGCAAACTCGAGATCGAAGACGGCGACGTGTATCCTGAGGACGTCGTCAATGACCTGCCCGAGGTTCCCGCAGACGTGGAGAGAGACCGGCACCCGGAGCCTGCCGGCGATCGCGTTCACCGCCTCGCGGCCGACGGCGATGTTTGCCGCCCCCGTGGAGAAGATGGGCTCGTCGATCTGGATGAGACGAACGCCGGCGTCCTGGAGGTAGCCCGCCTCGACCGCGAGAGCCTGCGCGAGGTCGAGGATCAGCTCGTCCCTGTTCCGGTAGAACGACGTCTCCAGTTTCAGGCCGTGCGCGAGCGTGCTCGGGCCGGTCAGGATCCCCTTCACCTTCGGGTGCCGGGATAGGGCGTACTTCGTATCCGTGACGGTGATGGGTTGCCGGGCCGGCTGGACCTTTCCGACGACCGCAGAGCCCCGTATTCCGGGGAGGTGAGAGGTGAAGGCGTGGATCATGTCGCCGCGGACCTGGCCGTCGGATATGATGTCGATCCCGGCGGCGACCTGATCGGCGACCGCTACCTCCACCGCATGCTTCAGCGGATCCACAAGGCTCATAAGCCCGGAGCCTTTTACCACCGGGTAGCTCCCGACCACCGTGGTCGGGAGGCACATGCTCGTCAGGGTCATAAGATCACCTGTTCCGGTCATGGGGAAGATGCACCATTTACCCTTGCGTCACCCGTGCAGTTAATCATCACGGCATCAACCGGTGCCGGTCACGCGGGAAGAGGACCGCCTCGCGGATGTTAGAGAGGTCGAGCATCGTCATCACCAGACGCTCGATGCCGAGCCCCCATCCGGCGTGCGGAGGCATACCGTAGCGAAACGTCCTCAGGTAGAACTCGAAACTCTCGGGAGAGAGGCCTTTTGCACGGATCCGCGCGACGAGAAGGTCGTGATCGTGGATACGCTGGGCTCCCGATGAGAGTTCCATACGGGGGTGCATCAGGTCGAACGCCTTGCAGAACTCCGGCCGATCGGGGTAAGGCATCGCATAGTAGGGCCTGATGTCGGTCGGCCAGTCGACGATGAAGTAGTGCTGCCCGATCACGTCGCCGATCGCTCTCTCAGCCGCGGGAGAGAGGTCGTCGCCGAAGGAGAGCTTCTCCTCGACGGCCCGGTTCGCGATATCGATCGCTTCCGTATAGGGTATCCGCGGGAACGGTTTTGCCGGGACGGTAAGGTCGACCCCGAGCTCCGCGATTTGATCGGCGCAGGTCTCCCTGACACAACCGTAGACGTGGACGATCAGATCTTCGAGGAGGTCCATGACGTCGTTGTGATCGGCAAACGAGACCTCCACGTCAAGCGACGTCGCCTCGTTGAGATGTCGGATGGTGTTGTGCTCCTCGGCGCGGAAGATGGGGCCGATCTCAAAGACCGCCTCGAACCCTGCAGCCATCATCATCTGCTTGTAGAGCTGCGGGCTCTGGTTCATGAACGCCTCTTTCTCGAAGTAAGCGATCGGGAAGAGCTCGGTGCCGCCTTCGGTCGCCGCCGCGACGATCTTCGGGGTGGTGATGTTGATGCAGCCGCGGGAGGCAAGAAACTCCATCGCAGCGCAGGTCACCATCGAGCGGATGAAGAATATGGCGCGGACGCGAGGTTTCCTCACGTCCAGGAACCGCGAGTCGATCCGGGTATCCATCTCGGCGGGCACCTTCTCCGCGACGTCGAGCGGGAGGGGGCTTTCGGCGATGCTGATGATATCGAGTTCTTCGGGGACGATCTCGCGCCCGCCCGGGGCCTTCTCGATCGCTTTGACCCTGCCCCGGACCCTGACCACGGACTCGCGCGAGACGTTCCTCGCGGTATCGAGAACCTCTGCCGGAACCTTCTTCTTCGGGATGGTCACCTGGATGATGCCGGTCCGGTCGCGGATCAGGAAGAACGAGAGCCCTCCGAGGTCGCGGACCTCGTGCACCCAGCCGATGATCTCGGCGAATTCGGTCTTGGGGGTTACGGCCCGTATTGGTAAACGCATGTGAAAAACCTGGGTACAATGTGGGCCCGGGGAGGTATTCTGTCTTATGCTCCCGACCTGGAGTTGTTCCGGCAGGGCGGCGGGATTGTGGCCTGCACCGGGGGGAGCGGAGAAAAAAGGGAGCTGCCCCGGGAGGTGCGGAGCTACAGGAAGACTGCGGCGGCGATGACCGTCGTCCAGCGACCATCCATAACCCCTTCCGCCGCTTGGCAGGTGTGGGTCGTGCTGATGATCCGGCCGCTGGCCTTGTAGATCTGTTCGCGCTCCTGCCATGCCCGGTCGGGATCGAACTCGATCCCGAGCGTCGTCGCAAGCATGGTTGCCGCAAGGTCTTCGGCGTACTCGCCCGAGACCTCCGCCGTCTCTCCGAAGGCATGGTGCTCGGAGAGGTAGCCGTAGGCATCGCTCTCCTTTGGCATCGCATGGCCGATAGCAGCGGAGGCGAGCCTGCTCGGCTCATTGGTCTCATTCCGGGCCATAACAACGTAGACGATGCTGCCCGTGGGGAGGTGCTTTAACCCTTCCTCCCTTGAGACCAGCTGGCAGTTCGGGGGGAATATACTCGAGACGTAGACGAGGTTGTACTTCTCGATGCCCGCCTGACGGAGAGCCAGCTCGAACGATGCCAGTTTGTCTTTGTGGATACCCACACCCTTCGTGAAGAAACACTTGGTCGGAACGAACATTAAGGATCTTCTTATCGTTTGAATTTTTTAAGATTTTCGGTTATAACAAGCACAAATTGAAAACGGAAGGGGATATCCTCTATTTTTTGCATTAGGCCTTTAATATATCGCCAAATCATAAAAACGGCTAAAAATTATCGATTTTAAAGGATCGTCGGAGTGACCACGACGACTCTTCTGTCTGCCCCCTTTCACCTGCAGAATGACGAAAACCTGAATCGCCGCCCTATCTCCGTGTATCGGGGTGCCCGGAAAGATCGGGGATGAGGGGAGTTGAGCGCATCGGGTAAGCGATCCCGGGGAGGGAGCGCCAACCCGGGAGACCCCGCTGCCTGCCCGGGGTACCGATCTCTCAGGAGTGCGGCCTCTGCATCCGGGCCCTGCGTATGGTCCTCCTGATCCTCCGGAGGGGTCACCGGGACTCTCCGGCGCTGCTCCCCACACAGCCCCTCTTCCCGGAGGAACGCTTATAAAGGATAGTGCATGATCCGCTGCAACCGGGCATGCGCCGGGAGAGTGTCGCGGCACCCGGGTTCCACAACGGGGGATGGAGAGATGCAACAGGATGTCAAACCCTCTGCGGTCGTCGATTGTCTTGGGCTCTACTGTCCCATGCCGATCGCAATGACGAAAGATGCGATCGAGAAGGTCGGCATCGGCGAAGTGCTCCTGGTCGAGGCGGACGATCCGGCAGCACAGGAGGATATCCGGCGCTGGGCAAACCGGGTGGGGCACGAGATCGTGAAGTTCGAGAAGGATGGCGAAGTCATACGGTTCTCCATCCGGAGGATGAAGTGAGGTGGTGTTGAGTGTACGCGGATAAGGTTGTCAGTTGCATCGGCATATGCCAGTCGCCCATGCTGTCGATCGAAGAGGAGATGAAGATGCTCGGCGAGGGGCAGATCCTGCAGGTAATGACCGATAAACCGGACCTCGTCGAGATGGTCAGGTCCTGGGCAGGTGAGAATCGGCACACGATCGAGGAGGAGCACGTCACATCGGGCGTGACGACCCTTATCTTGCGCAAGGGGGCGGCGGCAGCGGCAGAGGCGACGTGATCCGATGGATGCCGAAAGTTACGCGGATGCCCGGGGTGCCTGCTGCCAGGCGCCGGCCGTCCTGCTCGGTGAGGGGGTAGATCGGCCCCAAAGAGGAGGAGCCCCGGGAATCGATCTCGATAGCCGGTTTTCCATCCGGAAAGGAGCGTGAATGGTATGGCACGGATACTCTACATCCAGACGAGCGGCACCGACATGCCGGAACGGTTGTATGCGCCGTTCGTCCTCGCGATGACGGCACGCGCGACGGATATGGATGCCGACATCTACTTCATGATCCGGGGGGTGACGGTCGTGAAGAAAGGCGCGGCGGAGGCGATCCAGGTCGGGAACTTCCCGAAGCTCTCGGAGATGCGCGACCAGGCGATCGCCGCGGGGGCAACGATCTACATATGCGAGCAGAGCACCCAGCTCCTCGGCATCCCGCGGGGCGACTTCATCCCGGAAGGAAAAGTCGTCGGTGCGCTCACCTTGAACGACCTTGCGGTCGACGCCGATGCGGTCATGACGTTTTAAGGATGACGGGGATATGGAAGGACGAATCTATCTTGACCACGCGGCGGCAATGCCGGTCCACCCCGGTGTCGCCCGGTTTGCGCGGCGGTTCCCGGAGAGCTTTGCCGGCAATCCCTCCACGATCTACCGGGAAGGACTTTTTGCACAGGAAGCCCTGGCTGAGGCACGAGAGAAGGTTGCAGCGCTCATCGGCGCGGGGGACCCGGCCTCGATCATATTCACGAGCGGGGCGACCGAATCGAACAACATCGCCATACGGGGGGCAGCGCTCCGGAACAAAAAGACCGGGAAGATGGTCGTCACGAGCACCATCGAGCATATATCGGTCCTGAATCCGGCAAAAGATCTCCAGAAGAGCGGGTTTACATTCACGCTGGTCCCGGTCGACCGCTTCGGCGTCATCGACCTCGACGCCCTCGGAGCGGCGGTCACGCCGGAGACCGTCGTCACGTCGGTCCACTACGCGAACAACGAGATCGGGACGGTTCAGCCGATCCGGGAGGTGGCGGAGATCGTTCACGACCGGGGCGGGTTCCTCCACGTCGATGCCACCGACGCCGCAGGGCGGATACCGATCAACGTCGGGCGTGACGGCATCGACCTCCTTACCCTCTCGGGGAATCAGCTTGGGGGCCCGGATGGCGTCGGTGCGCTCTACATCCGCCCGGGGGTCAGGGTCCAGCCTGTCCTCGTCGGGGGCGGGCAGGAACGCGGTCTCCGGCCCGGGACCGAGAACGTCTTCGGCATCGCCTGCATGGGGGAGGCGGCCCGGCTTGCCGGGGAGGAGATGCCGGAGGAGAGCCCGCGTCTTGTCGCGATACGGGACCGGCTGATCGCCGGCATCACCGGGATCGAGGAAGCGTTCCTCACCGGCCACCCGGCGGAGCGGCTCCCCCACCACGCGAGTTTCCGGTTCTCCCGGATCGAGGGCGAGAGCATCCAGCTTGCGATGAACGCCCTCGGTATCGCGGTCGCCACCGGGTCGGCGTGCACCTCCCGGACGCTCGAGGCCTCGCACGTCCTCCTTGCCATCGGGCTCGCCCACGACGAGGCGCACGGGTCGATGGTCGCGACGCTCGGGCGCAGGAACAGCCTCGACGAGGTGCCCCGGGTCGTCAACGCCGCAAGAGAAACAGTTAAACGCCTGCGGGCTATTACACCGCTGTAGGTGAAGGACCTTGGCAGACCAGATCGGATACAGCCAGAAGGTGATGGAGCACTTCATGAACCCGCACAACGTCGGGGTGATCGAGAACCCCGACGGCTACGGCAAGGTCGGCAACCCCGTCTGCGGGGACCTCATGGAGATCTTCATCCGGGTCAGGGATGACGTCATCGAGGACATCAGGTTTCGGACGTTCGGGTGCGGTTCAGCGATCGCGACGAGCAGCATGGTGACCGACCTTGCTAAAGGAAAGACGCTCGACGAGGCGCTGAAGATCACCCGCGACGACGTGGCGACCGAACTCGACGGTCTGCCGCCGAGAAAGATGCACTGCTCAAACCTCGCGGCGGATGCGCTCCACGCGGCGATACGGGACTACCGGGAGAAGCAGAAGACGGGTGAAGGGGCCGCTCAGCACCCGTAGATCAGCGTCAGTATGTTCTTTGCGAGATCCAGGCTCTTCCCCCGGTTGGTCATCAGGGTGTCGAGGCGGAGCGCCCCGCCGATCGTGGCGGTATCCCGGATATCCTGGATGAATATATCCACGAGATCCCGGTAGATGCTGTAGGTTCCGGCGGACGAGGATTCTTTCCCGAATGCCCGCATCAGGGCCGCCGCCGGGCCGCTGACCGGGGCGTCGCCGATGAAGGGGCTGACCGCGACGACGGGTTTCCTCTTGAGCGCCTCACGGATGCCGGCGCACTCGAGTATCGGCGATATGCTCGTGACCGGATTGCTCGGCCCGATGACGACGGCATCGCTCGCATCGATCGCCCGGATCGCCTCGCCGGTCGCGACCGGGGGCTTTTTGTGCCGGCGGACCACGCCTTCAATCTCTACGTCGCCCCGGTGCTTCACCCAGTACTCCTGGAAGTGCATGTCGCCCCGGCGTGTCGTGACATAGGTCGTCACCTCAGAGTCGGTCATCGGGAGGACGGTCGAGAAGACGTCGAAGTTTGCGCAGAGGGCCGCCGTCGCCTCGGTGAGCCGCATCCCTCTCCTGAGCATCTCCCCGCGGGCGACGTGGACCGCCCGGTCCCGGTCCCCGACGGCGATGAACTCCTCGATGCCAAGCCTTGCGAGGAGGTCGTGGGTGATGTAAGTATCGTCGCGGATCCCCCACCACCGGCTGGTGTCGAGTATATCCGCAAAGAGGTACATGACCGTATCGATGTCGGGCGAGAGGTGGTTTCCCGAGAGCCACATATCTTCGGCAGTGTTGACGATGACCGCGATCTCCCGTTCGTCCAGCAACTCCTGCATGCCGCGGAGGAGCTTCGGGGTCCCGGTCCCGCCGGAGAGGAAGGTTATCATGGAGTAATTAGCGTATCACGCATAGTCGTATATGTATTTTCCCAAATCCTGCCGAACAGCACCTCCCTTCATCTCACGAAACCGCGTGACGTATGACCGCCATGATATCCCAGGCGAGCGACTCTGCCTGCCGCTCGTGCAGGAGGCGGGTCTCCAGGCGGAGCGAGCCTTCCACGACGTCCGGGTCGTGGATATCCTGGACGAAGACGTCGACGATATCACCATACAGCCGAAAAGCCGCCGGTGCGGTGGGGGTTTCGCCGACGGCGTGCATCAGGGCGGCATCCTTTGGATCCGGCGTGAAGTCGCCCCGGAACGGCGAGACCGCGACGACGAACGTGTCGCGGAGGAGGCGGCGCATGCCGGCGCACTCGAGTATGGGAAGGATGCTCGATGCCGGATTTGCCGGCCCGATGACGACGGCATCGCTCGCCTCGATCGCCGCCCGCACCTCCCCGGTAACCGCGGGCAGCTCGGGTACGGCGCGGATGAGCTCCCGCACCTCGGTGTCGGTGCCGGCGCTCATCCGGTAGAGAAAGAGTGGGAGGCATTCGGTCCCGGTATCGACGAGGAGGGTGGCATCGCCGTCCGTCGCCGGGAGGATGGTCGCCCCGATATTGAGCGCCCGGCACTGGGCCTGCACTGCTTCCGTCAGGGTCTTTCCCTCACGGAGGAGGGCCGCCCGGGCGATCTGGACGGCACGGGCACGGTCGCCGACCGCAAAGGGTTCGCTGCCGGCCACCTTCGGGAGGTAGTTGTGGGTGGCGTAGGTGTCGCCCTTGATCCCCCACCCGCGGTTTGTATCCAGGATGCCGGCAAAGAGGAAGACGGCGGTATCGATATCCGGGGCGGCATGGCTCCCCGAGACCCGGAGGTTCTCGGCGGTGTTTGCGACCACGGCGATCTCGCTGTCGTAGAGGATCTGCCGGGCGCCCCGGATGAGCGCGGGCGTCCCGGTTCCGCCGGAGAGGAAGGTGATCATGGGTGAATGTCTCTTATGTGGGCCGCCTTTCTGGTTAATAGTTTCATTATCTGCTGTGGTGGGGAAGGATCTGCGGCCAGGGCGGTGATCGGGTGTTGATGTTTCATGTTCCGACCACTCTATGGAGATCCGGCTCACCGATCATGGGGCTTTGGTTTATCTTGCGGGGGTGAAGGGGGTGGAGCGGGAAGACCCCACCCTTTAGGTGCGACAAGAAGCCGAAACATGGATTGCGTCATGCTATTCCCTCCGTT
>MPOY01000047.1 GCA_001896715.1 Methanoculleus sp. EBM-46 | reverse complement strand
CCGGCCGTTGAACATGCACCCGACGAAGAACCCCACCTCGCCGCGGACGGGGCCGTCGGGCTCGATCACCTCCGGCACCTGCTCTAAGAAGGTGGCTTTCGTCCGCTCGACGCTCCGGCCCGTCTCCTGAACCAGCTGCGCCACCTCCCGGTGGCGGGGGAGGGTCAACCCGCGCCGGTTCGCAAGTTCCCGGAGCTTTTCGATGGCCTTGCCCGGTATGTTGATCTCCTTCGGGCAGACCTCAAGGCAGCGCCTGCAGGTCGTGCAGTAGAAGAGCCCCTTCTCGATCGCATCGCCTATCCGGTCCCCCGAGTCCCGGGGATCGAGGGCGAGGCGCATCTCCTGCCGGAGCACCGTCGGCCCCGCAAACTCCGTCACCTGGAGCGCCGGGCAGGCCGAGACGCAACAGAGGCACTCGATACAGTCCCGGAGCGGCTTGATCGCCTCGATCTCCTCCCGTGCCGGGAGATGTGCATCCGGTGCCGGGCAGATCCGGGCAATCTTTGCTATCACCGGACTCATCTCCACCGTCAGGTCTTTCAAGACCGGAAGATCCAGCGGCTCGACCGTCATGCCGTCGCGGGCCTCCGCCATGCAGGCAAGGACGGGTGTCCCGTCCACCCTGACGGCGCAGCTCCCGCACTGCCCCGACCCGCAGCAGTAGCGGTAGGCGAGCGTCGGGTCGTGCTCATCGCGGATCGCGTGGAGGGCGTGGAGCACCCGGGCGCCTTCGTTGACCCGGATCGTATACTCCTCGAAGTGCGGCTCCGCGTCGTGGGCCGGGTCGTAACGGGAGACCCGAATAGTCATCGCCTTCATACCGGCACCTCCCGCCGCTCGATCCCCTCGCGGGCGAGGGAGACGTAGGTGTGCCCAAACGGCGACGTCGCCGGATCGGTCGCGACCTCGGCGTCCCGGCGAACGTGGGCTCCCCGGTTCTCCGGCCGGAGCAGGGCGCACCGGACGATAAGGGATGCCGTGGTGCACATGTTCCGGACCGTGCAGCAGTCAAGGAGGTTTGCGGCCGACGCGGCGAAGAGACGCCGGTCGGCAAGCCGCCTGATATGCCCGAGAGCCGTCCGGAGGTCGGGAGCGCTCCGGAAGATCCCGGCCTGGTTCCACATCGTCAGTTTCAGGTCTTTCTTCACATCCGCGGGGCT
>MPOY01000089.1 GCA_001896715.1 Methanoculleus sp. EBM-46 | reverse complement strand
GCCGAAGAAGATCAGGACAAGGATGGTCGGGATCAGGTAGATCAGGGTGATGATGTTCCACTTCCACCCATCGATAAAGAGTCGGGCCCAGTCGTCCACGTCGGGAGCGGGCCGCCGGCCGGAGAGCACCCGGACCAGGTAGCCGTTGTAGAACGGTATTAAAAAAAGGGTGAAGATCTGGATGAGCGAGAGGACGACCAGAATGACCCACCGCACCCATTCGCCCCAGAGGGCACCTTTTGTGTATTCAACCGACCGGGATATGAGGTTGCCATAGTCCATATGCGTAACCACCTTTGAGTCCGGAGAGAAGGCGGGGAATATAATTGTTTGGAGTGGAGGCACTGCCTCACGAAATGCCGCGAAAGATGCGAAGGAGACTATCAGCACCCATTTGCGGCTTTTCGTGAGGCGATGATGCACGGATAATCCCGCGGGCGATTCAACGATGTCCGGGATTACGCAACAAGGGAGATTTCTTCCGGCCCCGGCATCGCGAGCCGGCAGAATCGTCAGAACTCTCTTCTGAGGTACACCATATCGACGAGCTGCTCGCCGCAGTCAAAGATCGGGTGGTCGTAGTGGTCGAGGAAGAAGTTCTCGATCCGGTGGGATACGGTAAAACCGCATCGCTCGTAGAACCGGAGGATACGGGGGGAGTCCCCCGTGCCGACGAGCATGACGCGGCACCTGCCCCGGTAGTGTTCGAAAATGTATTCCACGAGCCGCCTGCCGTAGCCCTGTCCCTGACACTCTTCGTACGTGGCTATGTTCTTCAGTTCACAGATGCTGTCGCCTTCGCGTGTCACCACGCAGATACTCTTGAGACCGCCGTCATAGAGGGCAAACATATCCCCGCGGTCCAGATAGGCATCGATCATGGATTCCTGCTCGTCCCCTAAAAGCAGCAGGTCGAGAAATCGCCTCCTGTCCCCCAGGACTTCTTCGATCTTCATGGTGATACGGTTGAAAAAAGAGGTTTTCGGCAGGTCTCAGTGCCGGAAGTGCCGCACGCCGGTAAAGATCATCGCGATATCGAGCCGGTTCGCCGCATCGATGACCTCAGTATCCCGGATGGAGCCGCCCGGCTGGACGAGGGCCGTCGCGCCCGCCGCCGCCGCGACCTCCAGGGTATCGGGGAAGGGGAGGAATGCGTCCGATGCAACCGCCGTTCCGGCAAGAGGCCGCCGGGCCTTCCTGACCGCGATCTCCGCCGACTCGACCCGGTTCATCTGCCCGGCGCCG